>CAMUHU010000030.1 GCA_947088765.1 uncultured Clostridium sp.
CTTCAACGGGCGATTACTAATCGCCCCTACATTCTCTCTACTATTTCTAAATACTGTAAATTTAAATAATATAGGAGGACATAACATGCGTGAACGGATTTTATCTGCTATAATTATTAGTTTAATCCTCGCGATAATTTACTTTATATTTTCTCTTTCTTTAAAGATCGCATTGGTCGCTGCTATAGGTGGATTTGCAGGGAGCTTTATTACTTTTAAGTGCTCTAAGTAAAGTATGAACTGCGGGTATGCGTTGTATCCCACATTCTGCTTTTTTATTGTTTTAAATATTTTAAAACCTGAAGATTTTTATTGTAAAACAAGTACCTACTCCCTCTATACTTTCTACTTCTATAGTCCCATTTTGTTTTTCTATTATTGTTTTGGACATATTTAGTCCTATTCCTATACTTTCTTTATTAGATTTTCCTTTATAAAATCTCTCGAATATATGATTTACATCTTCCTCTTTTATTCCGCTTCCATTATCTTCTACTTTTATTTCATTATATATCGGATTTCCTTTTACTGTTATTTTTATTGTGCCATCCTTTTCTGTATGTTCATAAGCATTTTTTATTATGTTTATTAATGCTTCTACAGTCCAATTTTCATCACAAATTATTTCTAGATTTTCTTCTATGTCTTGTACTAAAGTAATACTTTTTGCTTCTATTTGTATAATTAATGGTTCTAAAGTTTTATTAATTAATTCTTTTGCATTTACATTTTCTTTTTTTAGTTTTATTGTTCCACTATCTATTTGAGAAATTTTAAGTAAACTAGTTATTAACCATTGTATTTTTTCTAGTTGCTGTTTGCTTTTCTGCTGACATTCCTTTCTTTTACTTTCTTCTAAATTTCTATTTTCAAGTAGTTCATTCATTACCATTACACTTGTAAGTGGTGTTTTTAATTGATGTGATATATCTGATAGTGCCTCCTCTAAATATTGTTTTTCCTTTTTAGAATGTTCACTCATGTTTCTAAGTTTTATTGTTATTTTATAAATGTAATTTTTAAGTGCACTTATTGAATCTTCATCATATTCTCTAATGTCTAATGAGTAATCATTATTTAATATATTGTTTATGTATTTACTTATATCATTTAACCTTTTATCTTCTTTTTTATAAAAGTATAAATTAATTAGCATATATATTATAATTACTGATACTACAAAAATAATATTTCCTAAAACCATTTTGTTTTTTAATTTACTTATACTTGTAATTTTATCTAAGTTTTCAATATCATCAATTCCATATTTCCCTAGAGCCTCTATTCCTTGTTCAATATTTGCATCATCTGAAATTATTTCTTTAATTGCTTCTATTTCTATATTGGGGTATTTTTCTATTATTACTCCTATTATGCTTGCATTGTTTCTAATAATTTCTTGTTTATACATATTATGTGTATGTATTGCATATATACTAACTAAAATAGTAAAAAGCATTAATAGTATTACTTGTATAATTAATGGTCTTAATTTATTTACATCTCTAAACATCTAAATTTCCACCTTATATCCCATACCTCTTATTGTTTTTATTATCTTTGGATTATTTGGATTGTCTTCTATCTTCTCTCTAATTCTTTTTATATACACTGTTAGAGTATTATCATTAACAAAATCTTCGTTTACATCCCAAATATCTGCTAATATTTGATCTCTAGAAAATACTATATTAGGGTTTAATGCTAAGGTTATTAAGATTTTATATTCCAATGCTGTTAGCATAATGTCTTTTCCTTGTTTTAATACTCTTGCTTGACCTAAGTCTATTGTTATTCCTTCTATTTCTATAATATTTTTATTGTTTTGTTTTTTATTTCTTCTTAATACTGAGTTGATTCTAGATAATAATTCTCTTGCTCTAAAGGGTTTAGTTATATAATCTTCTGCTCCCATGTCTATTCCCCTTACTATTGATACTTCTAAGTCATTTGCAGTTAAAAATATTATAGGAATGTCTTTTAATCCTTTTATTTTTTTAAATAAATCAAATCCGTTTATATCTGGTAAATTTACATCTAATAATATTAATGAAATGTCTTCTCCCTTTTTTATGTATTCAAACGCTTCATTTCCTTCTTCTTTTTCTATTATTTCAAAACCGTTCTTCTTCTAAATAATATTTTATTCCCATCCTGATGGTTGAATCATCTTCAATTAATAAGATCTTGTTCATATTTTCTCCCTTATATTTTTTACATTATTAATGTAAACAGAGAAAATTATATTAATTTTGTAATCAAAGCTCAAACAGCCTGCTGCTCACGGATTACTTGCAAAGTAATGTGATATAATCTTAAATCTATTTCTTGCTTTCGCACATTACGGGGCCTTTTGAGTTTGATGAAAAAATTAATATAATTTTCTCTATTATACAATACATTTATTTTTTCATATTTCTCAATAATATTTTAGTTTCATCAGATATTCTATATGATTCTATCATTTTTTGCAATGCTTTGTTATATGTAAATTTATCTAATTTATTTTCTCCTTTTAAATATCTCATTGCTTTTTCGTTGAATTTTATTCCTATTTCAGCTATTACCCACGCTTTTGCCATTTGAACATAATATGCATTATTTTCAATTTCGTCTATTGTTTTTATTACTTTATCAACATATTCCTCTGTTATATAATAGTCTAACATCATTATTATACTAAATCTAGCTTCAAATTCTTTTTTTGACTTAGTATATGGTAATATAAAGCTCCATATTTCTTCTAGTTCTTTTGGTTTTATTTTTAAAGTAGGACAAAATGTATCTGTTATTGCCCAACTATCCATGTTTGGTATAAATTCTTTTACTAATATTAGCTTTTCTTTTAAATCTATTTTTGAATATGCTATAACTAATCCTTTTAGTATAGTTTCTTCAAAACAATTAATATCCGCTTCTTCTATAAACTCTTTCCAACCTTCTTCTTTTAATATTTCTTTTGCAAGTGCTCTAAGTTTTGGTATACGTATTCCTAGAACTTGTTTTTTAGTGTCTGGACATAATTTTTTATTGAATTTTGCATATTCTGGCTCAGATAGTTCCTTCAATTTCTCTCTTATAATTTCTATTTTCAATTTTTCCTCCATTATTTACTTGTATTTCTTTTGAACCTACTATTATTTTATATAAGTTCATACCTACTAATATTTCTACATTTGAACTTGCTATTATCCTATATAACTTTAGGCTTACCAATATCTCTATAATAGATAATATTAGTGTTGCAAATATAATTAGAATTATAGGACTATCAACTAGAATTAGTGTAACAACTGTACTTAATATAGCATATATTATCTTTCTTGATGTTTCCATTGTTGTTATTAATGTCTGTTGATATTCTGGCTCAATATTCTTTAATGCTAAGTCTTGCATATATACTTTGAATGGATCTCTTATAAACAAAATTGTTATATAACCTAATCCTATAATTGTAAATTTTAAAATTAGTGAACTTGTAATAAAAGAGCCTATTATCATAAGTGTTAAGGATATACCTAAAAATAATGGTAATATAATTTCTACTTTTTCTTTAAATCTATTATATATTTTGTTAAAGCATACATTTGCAAATACCCTAGCCAGACGGGATACTAATACAATTGCTCCCATAATTAATGCTGTGTTTTCTACATTAAAATCTTTGAATAGTTCTTCTTGTATAAATAATTTTCCATTTGTTTGCCCACATTTTATAGCTCCCATAAATAATGCATATGAAATTATTAATACTACTATTAGCTTACTGTACTTGACTTTTCTTTTTGTTATTTTTGTTTCTACTTTATTATAATTTGAAAAATCTACTATATTAAATGATAATATAAAACATATTAAGCAACATATTATACATAATATCATTGGTAAGTAATTATTAAAATTAAATACAATGCTTGCTATGAATGAAATTAGCATCGTTTCTGTAGCATATATCGTACTTGCCCTTGTTTTTACTTTTATATATTCATTACTTCTATTTTGCAGTTCTAAGTTATTTTTTAGTATTGCATTTGCTATATCTTGAAATGTAAATGCCATTTCATAAAATATTTTTCCTAAAACAATTACAAAATAGTTTCCTCCAAATGTTATTAATATACTAGATAGTAATAGCAAAAATGCACTTAGTCTAACTGAGTTAGTGTTTCCTATTTTTTTTATTATTTTCAATAGTGGCATTTGTAAACATATAACTACTATTAACGATATACTTGTTAATGAAACAATCTGTGCAGGATTAAATCCTTTAACAATTTTTAAAAATAATGTATCTATTGCAAACCAAAACAATAAATCCCCTGATAATCCAGAAAACCAAGGAAATGTTTTGTTAAATCTTTCCATTCTTTTGTTATCCATTTTCAATCTCATTTCTTTCTAAGGCATAAACCTAGGTTGGAAAAGAATTAGAAATTATTTTTCAACCTTTAACCTATTTTTTTCTAGTTTTTTACATGATAACACACTTTTTTCTTTATTTAAAGGGATTTTATATTACATTTTTGTTTCATTTACGTTACAATACAATAAAAGGTGGCAAAGCCACTTTTCTTGTTTCTAATATCCTAATTCTTCTAATATTTTTTGTACAGTATCTTTATATTCAGTTTTTACATCTGCATATATAATATTATTATTTACTTTTGATACTACTTTATATTTATCATCAGTTGTTAATGTATATTTTGAATTATTTTCTAAATCATTATTTGTTTCAACAGAATTTTCTGTTTTTAATGCTTCAAATTTAGATTTATTATTGTTATAAAAACTTGTTGCATATGCATCTTCTGAAATTTGATAAAATTCAATTTGATAAGAATAACTTTCGTTAGTAGCTATGTATACTTTTTCTATTTTACTATAATTTGCAAATTGACTTTTTGCATCCATTACCATGTATCCTTTTTCTTGCATAGCATTTTTAAAGCTTTCAGCATCTGTAATTTCTTGTTGCTTATTTCCTTCTTCTTCCTTGTTTGATTTATTTAAAGATATTCCAACTATTAGTGCTACTATAATGGCTACTATGACTACTGCTATTATTGCTATCATCACTGGTTTTTTCATATAATTTTCCCCTTTCGTTTTTCTTTCTTTATTTTATATCATTAATTCTAAAATAAATCAATGTTTTTTGCTTATTTTTGTGTTATTGTTATTTCCTTTTTTAAATCAAATCTATACATTCCAATTAATGCTGAAACTGCCATAAGCGCATCAGAAATTCCTGCAGTATATGCCATAGACATAAATTCATATATTGTCCATGATACTGAATTTACTAGTAAAATTCTTCTTATATTCTTTTCTTCTTTTTGCACAATGCTCAATGTATATAGAATAGAAGATACTATTGGTAGTATGTCTATATAGATTTTAAATGTTATTAATCCTATTATAATTGATATTACAATATAAATTCCTATCAATATTTTGGGTACTTCGTGTCCCTTTTTCTCAAAATAGTAATTTATAAAAATCTGTATAATAGAAAAAAAACAAATAATTCATTATCGTATGGGGCACAGTGCGCTGTGCCCCTACAGTATCTAATAATTCTAATTTTTCTGTGTCCCTTTTTCCAAAAAGACTGAAAAGAGAACTGTCCCATTTTCCATAAAATTATTTAATATCTTTGTATTTTTTTAACATTTCATTCCATTCCTGATAATTTTCATCATTTCGATGATCTTCTAAATTCCAGCTTTGTTTAATATACTCACTTAAATATTGCCCTATCTTTTTTGCTCCATTTATATTTAAATGGTCTCCTCCATCTTGTGTATCAGTTTTCCAATCAATATTTATTGCTTCTTCATAATTTAAGTCAATAAATTTTATATTTTTACTATTAGCATAGTCTGTAATTGCTTTATTTTTCTCAGGACCCCAATATAGTGGTTCTGGAATTTTAATTAGTACTAATTCGCAATTATGTTCTTTACATAACTCTATCATTTTATCCATTTTTTTTCTAGACTCTTGTGAAATGTCAATTACTTCTTGTGCACTTCCTTCTTCTAATTGTTTTTTATATTTTTCCTTTGCTTTTTTATCAAAATTGCCTTTATACTCTCTTCTGTCTTTGTTAGCAAAATATCCTTTGTATGTATATTGTTCCTCTTCTGTTAATTTTTCAAAATCAGGTTCATTTAATTTTGACCATCTTGAATGATATCGTAAAATAGGAAATAATGATGATATTTTATCAAAATTTGATAATTGAAAATCGGAATCCATTACCATTTCCAATTTATTTTTTCCAAACTTCATTGAATCAATTGCTCTTCTTGTCGATAATTCACCATTTTGTTTTTTACTAGAAAACGCTTCCCCTATTTCTACAAAAAATACCTTTGGTTTTTGATAGTCTAATGCCTCTTTCATCCAATAGTATGATGCCCATGGTTTTTGAACTGGTGTTGATAACGAATATCCTGTTACTCCTATTTTATCATAAATTTCCAAAGGAGATACTCCTGTATAAATACTAGAGTTCCCAACAAAAATAATATCTAGCGTATTTTCTTCTTGGGTATAAAACTCTAATACGGAATAAGACTGTAACCATTCCTCTCGAGTTCCTGATGGATTTAATACTACTCCAATACCATAAAAAAGAATAATAAATATTCCTATAAATACTATTATTTTAATTCCATTTCTAATTTTTCCATTCATAACACATTTCCTTAATTTAAAATTGTCCATAAATAAAACTTTGCATATTATATCCTGGTCCATAAATTCCAAATAAAATAATTGCAAATATTATAGTATAAAATACTAACCATCTAAATATTAAGTTCTGCTCTTTTAGCCAATTTCGTACGCTTTCCCCTTTTTCTTGATATATACTTATTCCAAGCAAAACTAACATAGAGACTATTAAAATGGCTACATCTACTTTACTCAATCCTCCAAGTAAAAATGCTTCCTTATTAAATATTTTCTCTAAATCATATGGATATAATATTGATTTTAACATTGTAAATGCAGTTTGTAAGTTTTCCGCTCGGAAAATAGTCATACCAATACATACAAAACCACTTGTTCTTAACATTTGCCATAAACGATAACTCCATACTTTGGTATTAATTTTAAATAATTGTATTATTTTATTACCCAAAGGCTGTAATATCTTGCCAAACATCATAATAAGATAATAATATAATCCATATACTAAATATTTTAATCCAGAACCATGCCACACTCCATTACATACCCATACACATAATAGTGAAAATGCTACTGGTATTATTTTAGATAAATAAGAGGTTTTAAATACTTTCCTTGAAAATTCTGTTAATTTTATAGATGCTTTTGACAAAGAAACTGGATAAAATACATAATCTTTTAACCATGTACCAAGAGTAATGTTCCATCTTCTCCAAAACTCATCAATTGATTTTGAAAAGAAAGGTCTTTCAAAATTTTTATCAAGGTTAATTTCAAAAATTTCTGCAACACCTCTTATAATATCAATTCCACCTGAAAATTCAGTATAAATTTGAATAGTATATGCAATCATTCCAAACACAATAATTAATCCAGAATATTCTGTGTAATTGTTAAATACTTCATTAGCATACATAGCAATTCTATCAGCAATTACCATCTTTTTAAAATATCCCCATATCATTAACTGGGTTCCATATGTTATGCTTTTATAAGTTACATTATGTGGCTCATAAAGTGCCCCTGATAACTTATCGTATCTGCCAATTGGTCCTTGTACTATTTGAGGGAAAAAGGTTAAAAATAGTGATACTCTTCCTAAATTTTTGTCTGCCTTTACTTTTCCTCTATATACATCTACTATGTAACTAATTGCTTGCAATGTATAATAGGATATTCCTATTGGTAATATAAACTTCGCTATTGGTATTTCGATATTAATATGCAATATGTGGATAAATGAATTTATGTTTTCTCCGATAAAACCAGAATATTTTAATATTATCAATATGCCTAGATTAAATAAAATCCCTAAAGCTAATACTCTTTTCTGTTTTGATTTTGCTTTCTTTTTTATTTGTTTCTTTTGTTCTTTATCTCCTATATTTTTTATTTCTACTTTCGCCTTCTCGTCAATTTTTTCTATTTTTAATGCTACGAAATAAATAGATAATGTTGTTATAATAATTGCAATTGTTAAGTATGCACTATTTAAGAAATAAAACAAATAACTTGCTACTAGTAATACAACCCATTTTGCTTTTTTCGGTATACATTGGTATGCTATTATTGTAACAGCTACAAAAAGTAGAAACTCTAATGAATTAATTGTCATGTTTTCTCCCTCTTTTTCTTAGTCTTCTTGTAATTTTTCTACTAACTGATATATTGTTTCTACTGACTTAAATTTTTCTGGTATCAAATCTGCTGGTGAAATTTCGATATCAAATTCTTGATCTAATCTAGCAACTAAATTCACAATATCAAAAGAATCCAAAATTTCATCCTCAATTAAATTATCTTCTTTATTAAAATCAACTCCTGGTTTTATAGATTCTAAAATCTTCATTACTTCTTCCATACTCCATCTTCCTTCCTAATTTAGATTATAGTTTGTTTTAATTGTTTACGATCTATTTTACCATTTGGATTGTAAAGCACTTTTTCCATTCTCTGATATTGGTTTGGTCTCATATATGGTAACAATTTATCTGCTGCTTTTTTTGCTAATTCATTTTCTTCAATCTCACCTTGATAGAATAAGACAATTTTATCACTTTTTTCTTCATGAATAGCTACACAAAGTGTCACTCCTTCTATTCCATAGATATTTTTTTCGATTTCTCCTAACTCAATACGATATCCCATATGCTTTATTTGATAGTCTTTTCTAGAAATATATAATAATTCACCTTTATCATTGTATTTTCCAATATCTCCTGTTTTATAAACAATTTCTGGATATTTTTTATTTAATGGATTTTGCACAAAGGCTTCTTCTGTTTTTTGCTCATTTCTATAATAACCATCTGCTAAAAATGTACCTCTTACTATAATTTCTCCTTCCTCACCTGGTTTTGCTTCTGTTCCATCATCTTTAATTAATAAAATATTACAATTATCGCAATGAGTTCCAATTGGTAATGTTTCATTGTTTTCAAATCTTCGATTTACAATATAGTAAGAGCAAATATCTGTTGTTTCTGTTGGTCCATATAAGTTTGCATACATACAGTTTGGCAAAGCTTCTTGCCACATATTTAGCTGTTTTACTGGCATGACTTCGCCTGCAAATAGAACTTTTTTTAAATTTGGTAAATCAATTTTCTCTAATGCCCCAAAGTTTGCAACAATACATAACGCTGATGGCACCCAGTAAATTGTATTTATTTTCTTTTCTTTTATATATTCAATTAATTTCATTGGAAATGAAAAATACATTTTGGGAATAATATATAAAGTAGCTCCTGTTAATATAGTAGTATATACATCTAAAATTGACATACTAAAATAGAACGGCGTTTGACTTCCAAATATTGTATTAATATCAATTTTAAAGCAATCTTTTACCCAATTTGTATATGCAAGAATAGATCTATGGTTTACAACAGTTCCTTTTGGTGTCCCTGTAGATCCAGAAGTAAATAATACATAAACTGGATCTGTATCAATTTGGTCTTTTCTAATTTGTTTAAGTAACTCTTCATTAATTTTATTTTCTATTAATTCTTCATACAATAAAACATTAATTCCACTTATTTCTAACTTTTTTAATTTTTCTAGATTTTTCCTATTTGTAATTATTGTATTACATTCTAATATTTCTATCATATTTTGTAATCGCTCTTTTGGTGATTTCGTATCAACAATAGTATAAAAATTGCCACTGTATACTACTCCTATCATCGCTTCTAAACATTCAATAGTTTTGTCAATCCATATCATAATAGGCACTCTTTTTTCATTTAATTTTTGCAATAAACTTGTTCCTATTAATTTTACATCTGATACAAACTCCCCATAAGTAATAACTTTTTCACTTTCTCCAAATATTATTTTATTTTTATTTTGATCGCTGAATTTTTCTAATGCTTCTAATACATTTTTTAGCATTACAAAATCTACTCCTTTTTTATTTTAGATAAATTATGATATATTATCATATCCTTTAATTGGATTTATGTCAAGTTTTTTAACAATTTTTTCGACAATTTCTTCATTTTTTTGCTATACTTTCTTATCTTTAAGTGCGTCCCTTTTTATGAAAAAATGGAAAAGAGAACTATTCCCTTTCCCATCATTTTTTCATATTTCTAATCCTCTCCATTGCCTCAATTGTATTCTCTCTTGAGCCAAATGCAGTTAACCTAAGATATCCTTCTCCACTTGGACCAAAACCTGTTCCTGGCGTTCCTACTATATTTACTGTTTCTAATAGGTAATCAAAGAATTCCCATGAAGTATATTCCTTTGGTACTTTTAGCCAAATATATGGTGCATTTTTTCCGCCAAATACAGTATACCCTTCCTTTTCTAAACCTTCTCTTATAATCTTAGCATTTTCTTGATAATATCTAATATTGTCTTTAATTTGTTTTTGACCTTCTTCTGAATAAATAGCTTCTGCTGCTCTTTGTGTGATATATGGTACACCATTAAATTTCGTACATTGTCTACGGTTCCATAGGCTATTTAGTGATACTTCTTTTCCTCCACTAGTATATGCTTTTAACTCTTTTGGAACTACGGTATAGGCACATCGTACTCCTGTAAATCCTGCTGTTTTTGAAAAGCTTCTAAATTCAATAGCTACCTCTTTTGCACCTTCTATTTCATAAATACTATGTGGGATTCCTTCTTCTGTTATAAATGCTTCATATGCTCCATCAAAAAGAATAATTGCTTTATTTTCTTTTGCATATTTTACCCATTTTGCGAGTTCTGATTTTGTAAGTACTGTTCCTGTTGGATTATTTGGAAAACATAGATATATCATATCTACTCTTTTCTTTGGTAATTCTGGAATAAAGTTATTTTCTGAATTTGTTGCTAGATATACTACATTCTCGTATTGATTATTTTGTTTGTTATATTCACCTGTTCTTCCTGCCATAACATTTGTATCAAGATATACTGGATATACAGGGTCTGTAATTGCAATAATATTATCGTTTCCAAATATTTCCCCAATATTTCCTGTATCACATTTTGCCCCATCTGATACAAAAATTTCGTTTTTGTCTATATTAATTCCTAATGTTTCATAATCATATTTTGCAATTTTCTCTCTTAGGAAGTCATATCCTTGTTCTGGTCCATAACCACGAAATGTCTCTTTTTGTAGCATTTCATCTGTTGCTTTTTTGATAGCATTTCCGCAAATTTCTGGAATTGGCAAAGTTACATCTCCAATTCCTAATTTTATTATTTTTTTATCTGGATGTTCTTCTTGAAATTTTGCTACTTTTTTTGCAATAGTTGAAAATAAGTAGCTATCTTGTAATTTTAAATAATTTTCATTGATAGTTATCATATTACTTTTCCTCCAATTCTCCTTCAAATACTGTAACAGCAGGTCCTGTCATATAAATGTGATTACTTTCTTTATCCCATTTTATTTTTAGGTCTCCACCTAATAATTTCACAGTTACCTCATCGCTAGTTAATCCATTTAAATTACATGCTACTGCTGTTGCACATGCTCCAGTTCCACAAGCCATAGTTTCTCCTGAACCTCTTTCCCAAACTCTCATTTCAATTGTGTTTTTATCAATAATTCTCGCAAATTCGATATTGGCTTTTTCTGGGAAGTGATTATCAACTTCTAATTTTCTTCCATACTTTTCAACATCAAAATCTTTTACATTGTCTACAATTGTAATTGCATGTGGATTTCCCATAGATATACAAGTAAAGGCAAATTTTCTTCCTTCTGCTTGTAATATTAAGTTTGTAACTGGACTGTTTGGTGCTAATACTGGAATTTGATTGGCTTCTAAGATAGGTTCTCCCATATCTACTTGGGCTTCATTTACCTTTCCGTTTTTTAGTTGCAACTTTAGTCTTTTTATGCCTGCTAAAGTTTCTACTGTAATTTCTGTTTTTGATGTTAATCCTTTATCATAGACAAATTTTCCAACACATCTTATTCCATTTCCACACATTTGAGCTTCTGAACCATCTGAATTAAACATTCTCATCTTAAAATCGCATTCTTTACTTTCACAGATTAAAATAAGTCCATCTGAACCAACACCAAAATGTCGGTTACTAACAAATTGAGCTAGTGAAATAACATCATCTGGAATTCCACTTTTGGTGCAATCCATATAAACATAGTCATTTCCTAGCCCTTGCATTTTTGTAAATTTTAACATTATTATCACCTTCAATCGGTATATAATCACAAAAAGAATATAGTCATATTCTTTTTGTTGTTATTCTATCATATGTATGTTTTTTTTGTAAAGTGATATTTATTATATTTCATCTCAATTCTATTTCTCCTCTTAATGAGGTTATCATTTTTTCTTGTATTTCTTTATAGGAATATCCATTCCCTATTAACCAAGATAATTTTGTAACCATACTTTCCATACTCATATCCCAAGCTGGTATTGCCCCAAATTGTAGTGCCAATTGTCCGTGGTTCATTTATTTTCATACTTGCTAGTCCGTCTGGAGCTTGTGTTGTTACAACTATTGGTATCTGACTTTTTTGTAAATATTCAAATGCTTCTCTCAAATTTTCATAATTTGCATCTTCTTCTGCAATATTAGGATCACCTGCTCCTGTGGCTCTTAATATAAAACCTTTTACACCGTTTTCAACTAATAATCTAAAATAATCTGCTTTTAATCCGTGGAAATTCTGTCAAAGATATTATATTTGTATTAAATTCATTCTTTACTACAAGTCCACTTTTTACTTTTGATTTAGTACCCATATATTTTAAATGCTTTTCTAATTCGTTTTCATTATACACTACACTATTACCTATATTCGCAATATCTTGCACTCTTCCAAAAGTTTTAAATGCATCATATTCAAATTCTGTTTTCTTCTTTACTCTAGTTCCTGTGATAACTTTACTTCCAAATATGCAACATACACCTGCCAGTTTACAATTATCATCTGCTATAATTCTCACTACATTTTCTAAATTCATTATCGCATCTGTTCCTACCATTCCATAAGATACCTGTGAACCAGTAAATATAATCGGCTTTCCTAAGTTCTCTATGGCAAATGAAACAGCTGAACAACTATATCCCATCGTATTTGTACCATGTGTAACTACAAATGCTGTATAATTATCATATTCATCTACAATAGTATTTATAATTTTTTTCCAATCCTCAGGTATTATATTTGAACTATCCTTATTTAATATTGTCTTTGAATCTATAACATCGATATTTAGTTCTTTTTTTAAGTTGTTTAATATATTTGCAAATGTATTACCATTAAAAGATTTCTCATTACTGACTGCAACCCCATCTTCTGTATGTGTTTGCGAAATTGTACCACCTGTTGAAATAATTAATATTCTTTTCATATTTTATATACTCCTTATATTATTATTGATATTACAATTTTTTACTAATTTATTGACACTTTACAATTAAGCTTCTACATATGTTATCATATTATTTTTAACTATAACAATTACATTCGTAATTTTTATTGACTTTTTACTTTAATTTATTGTATAATATTTATAGGAAAGAAAAATCGCAGAAATGCGGTTACCTAAATAAATTAGATTAACGACACATCGCTCTGCCAAGCAAATGTGTCGTGTTTTTATTTTATATGCCTATTAACCCATTTTATGTATAAAATACATAGTAAGGCTATATTTATTGTTATTGATACCATTAATCCTATAACTAGGATTGTTAATATTTCTAACATATTGCCTCACCCCCTCACTCTTGATTAGAAATCAAGGCTTAGAGGTAACACACACATCTACTTTTTATCTTTCCTATATTTAATATTCTATATTATTTTTACAAAAAAGTCTATACATATTTGTAATTTTTGATAAGAACATTCTTTTATTTTGTACAAGGAATAATTACTTTTATTATTTGAATATTATCTTCTTACTCTTGATAAAGAATTAAAGTCCATAGGTATTTCTACATTTTCCTTAAATCTTATTTTGTTAATCCATTTTTGCATTTCTATTATTGGTAAAGGTAAAAGTGAAATTATTATTGTATATATCCATTGTGTTTGATTTAATGTAACTAGACTAAATATGTTTGCAAAATATGGAATTATTACTACTATTACTTGTAATAATGCTCCTAATATAAAGCTTCCTATTAAAAATTTATTATTAAAAGCTCCTTTTTTTAGTATTGAACCTTGTGATTTTATGTTAAAACTATGTACTAATTCTAATAATCCTAATGCTACAAATGCCATTGTTCTTGCTACATCTATTCCATATAAATTATTTCCAAGTGAAAATATAAATAAATCTAGCACTCCTAACATTATTCCTTCTGTAATGATTTTACTCCATAGCCCATCTGCAAATATACTTTTTTTTGAGTTCCTTGGTTTTCTTTCCATTATACCTTTTTCTTCTTTCTCTAATCCTAAGGCTATTGCTGGTAATGAATCTGTTACTAAGTTTATCCATAATAGTTGTATTGCAAGCAATGGAGATTGCAACCCCAATAGTAGTCCAATAAATATTGTTGTTATTTCTCCAATGTTTGTTGCTATTAAAAAGTGTATTGCTTTTTTTATATTATCAAATATATTTCTTCCCTGTCTTATAGCTTGAACTATTGTTACAAAATTATCATCCATTAATACCATGTCTGAAGCATTTTTGGCTACATCTGTACCACCTTTTCCCATTGCAATTCCTATGTCTGCATTCTTTAGTGCTGGGCTATCGTTTACTCCATCTCCTGTCATTGCAACTACTGCTCCTGTTTTCTGCCAAGCTTTTACTATTCTTACTTTATGTTCTGGGGTCACTCTTGCAAATACTGAATATGATGCTATGCTTCTAGTTAAT
The DNA here is from genome assembly GCA_947088765.1 of uncultured Clostridium sp. Lineage (GTDB taxonomy): Bacteria > Bacillota > Clostridia > TANB77 > CAG-508 > CAKPSH01. The sequence goes on from CAMUHU010000030.1 coordinate 15,030, forward strand.
TCATTGTCTGATATATTGTCTAATTCTGCACCTGTGATTGCCATATCTCCCATTTCTAAAATTCCTAGTTCTTTTGCTATAGCTTTGGCTGTTGCTATATGGTCTCCTGTTATCATTACAGTTTTTATTCCTGCTTTTTTACAGGTTTTTACCGCTTCTTTTACTCCTTCTCTTGGTGGATCTATCATTCCTATTAATCCAACAAATATTAAGTTTTCTTCTAGGTTTGTTACATCTTTTCTCATAAATTCAAAGTCTCTATATCCTACTGCTATTACTCTTAAAGCATCATTTGCTAATTGTGTATTTTGATTTTGTATTTTTCTCTTTTCCTCTTCACTTAGTCTATCTATTCTGCCATTTCTATAAATTCTATCACATTTATTTATCATTACATCTGGTGCACCTTTTGTAATACTCCTATATCCATTTTCTAGTTTATGTACTGTTGTCATTAGTTTTCTATTTGAGTCAAATGGTATTTCACTTATTCTGTTCATTTTATTATATAACTCTTTTTTATTTATTCCCTTTGATAATGCATTATTTACAATAGCCACTTCAGTTGGTTCACCTGTTGCTTCTTTCTCATCTTTTATATCACAGTCTGTACACATACATCCTAGTTTTAATAATAATTCTTCATCTTCTGATATTGTTTTTACTACTGTCATTTTATTTTGCGTTAATGTTCCTGTTTTATCAGAACAAATTACATTGCTACATCCTAATGTTTCAACAGCTGGTAGTTTCCTTATTATACTATTCTTTCTTGCCATTTTTGTAACTCCTATTGATAACATTATTGTAACTATTGCAGGTAGTCCTTCTGGGATTGCTGCTACTGCTAAACCTACTGATGTCATAAACATTTCTATTGGTTCTATCTTTTTTAATATTCCTATTGCATATATAATAGCACATATTATTAGACATACTATTCCTAAAGTTTTTCCAACTTCTGATAGTTTCTTTTGTATTGGCGTTTCTGGTGCTTCTTCTTGGTTTATCATGTTTGCAATTTTACCAATTTTTGTATTCATTCCTGTATCTGTTACTATTGCTTTTCCATGTCCAGATACTACTATACTTGCCATAAATCCCATGTTTTTCATATCTCCTAATGGGATTTTTTCTTCTAGTATTTGTGCTTCGTTTTTTTCAACTGGCTCTGTTTCTCCTGTTAAACTTGATTCTTCTATTTTTAAGTTAAATCCTTCTATTATTCTACAGTCTGCTGGAACATAGTTTCCTGCTTCTAATTCTATAATATCTCCTGGTACTAATTCTTCTGCATTTATTTCTTGGAGCTTTCCATCTCTTATTGTTTTCGCAATTTGCGGAGTTAATTTTTTTAGACTTTCTATTGATTTTTCTGCTCTTGCTTCTTGAACTAGTCCCATTATTGCATTTAGTATTACTATTGCTATAATGATTATAGAATCTATATAGTCATTTTCTCCTTGCATATATGATGTGAATGCTGAAATTATTGAGGCTATTATTAATATTATTATCATGAAATCATTAAATTGTTTTATAAATTTAATTAATATATTTTCCTTCTTTTTTTCTTGTAGTTTATTTGCTCCATATTTTTCTTTTCTTATGCTTACCTCATTATCTGCTAGTCCAATTTTTGTGCTTGTCTGTAATTTTCTTACAACTTCTTCTGTTTTCAACATGTGCCACATAAAAACACCTTTCCTTCCTTAGATTTTACTTCTCTATAATATCTATGAAGGAAAAGTGTTTTTTATTCATATTTTTTATTTTCCATTCCATTCGACTAAAAATTCTTGAACGAAATTTCTCATAAATTCTGTCCTTTGTATTCCTATTTCTTTTGCTGTTTTTGTATTCATATTATCTGCAAGTTTAAATAATTTATGATAAAAGTGATGTATTGCCGAAGCGTCAATTTTGCCTTCTATATAATCATCTTCTTCATTTAATGGTATTTTATCATCATATATCTTCATATTATGCGCTCCTCCATAGGCAAAAGCTCTGCTTATTCCTATTGCTCCTATTGCATCTAAGTTATCTGCGTCTTGTAATATTAATGTATTTATATCATTAACATTTTCTCCATTCCAGTTATAGTTTTCATGAAATTCTATTGCATAACATATTTTTTCGATTTGTTCTTGTGTTAATTCTATATTAGATAATATGTTCTTTACCATTTCTAGGGAATCTTTTGGTGATACAAATACTCCCCCATTTTCTTTTTGCATTATTCTATGAATATCATGTAAAAATGCTGATATTCCTATAATAATTCTATCTCCGCCTTCTTTTTGTTGTAAATGTAATGCTATTTTCATTGTTCTTTCTAAGTGTCCAATGTCATGACCACTAGACTCCTTTGAAAATAATTCTGATACTATTGGTCTTAATTTTTCTATATATTCTTCTAACATGTTTATTTCTCCTTCTTTAATGTTTGTGTACATCCTCATAATTCTAACAACTTATCCTATTACATTTCTTATATTTTAATGATGATGATTTCTATTTCCATGATGACCATTTAAATCATTCCAATTTCTACAATTGTTATTGTTTCCATTATAAGGACATGTTTCATTCCAATTTTCACAATTGTTTCTATCTTCATAATAAGGACATGTTCCATTATAATTTTCATAGTTGTTCATATTTTCGTTATTAAAATATGAATTATCCCAATTGCCTTTATGAAAATATACACTTGTACCATTTCCATTATCTATTTTTTTACTTAAGGATTTTGGTGTATTTGTTATATTGGTTAATAGCATTATTATTAATATAAATGCTACAATAGCAATTATAAATCCTATTATTTTTGATTTTTTATTATCTTTCATATTTTCTCCTTCTTTCTATTTGTTATTATATTCTTTAGTAAACACACTTGTTACTTGTTTTATTATATTATATTCTCTATTATTATGCAAGCAATTATAAATTATGTATTTTTAAACCTTAAACTGTCTCTATTTTATAAATACAATATTTTCAAATTTGTGTTTGTAGGGATGATAATATATTTTAAATTTATAATTACATGTGTAGGGGCACATTGCATGTGCCCATTGAAATTACAGAAATTTAAACATTAATATCAATTATAAATATATTCATAACCATTGTAGGGGCACGGCGCACCGTGCCCAAATAATTATAAATTTTATATAATTTTAATATTAAACGATATATCCTATAATTTATTATTATGTTAAATGTTATAATTTTCGCCTATTTCATTGGGCACGGTGCGCCGTGCCCCTACAGATAAATGCATATTTTATAATAACAACAATGTTAAAATCTATATCTCTATTTTTAAAATCCTCCCCCACAAACACAAATTTACCTCTATCTCGTTTTGCATTTAACATATATATTTTTAATGAATATTATATTAATATATGGTTTAAAACGAGGTGTAAGTATGTTTTCAAATATTTTTTATGATGCTAAGGCTATAATAAAAGGTGGCAAGGATTATCCTAAAATTAATGGTATAGTATATTTTAAGGAAACTAAGGAGGGTGTTTTACTTACCGCTAAAATTTATGGATTACCACAGTCTAAGACTAAATGTATTGGTAGATTTTTTGGCTTTCATATACACAGTGGTAATTCCTGTACTGGTACTAAAGAGGATGAATTTGCAAATAGTGGTGCACATTATAACCCTAATGATTGCCCTCACCCATATCATGCTGGTGATTTACCTCCTTTAATTGAAAATAATGGTTATGCATATATGATTGTTTTAATTAATAAATTTAAGATTGATGATATTATTGGCAAGGTTTTAATTATACATGATTCTCCTGATGATTTTAATAGTCAACCTAGTGGAAATTCTGGTAAAAAAATTGCATGTGGTAAAATAGAATAAACCTTCATCTCCTTTACTAGAAAAGGATAATATGCGAGTTGAAGAAAATAAAGCATTTTTTGAAAAACCATAATATATATTGTATATATAATTTTTGTGTGATATAATTTAAATAAATTTCTGTAAGAAAAGATGAAATATAATAAGGAGAAGTAATATTTTATGAAAAATCTTATAAAAAAGTATTGGACACATATTTTTAATTTGATATTTTTGCTTTATATTATTAGTCTATTTATGTTTATTAATTTTATGGAGGAAAAAACGACATAAATAGAAATTTTAAATTTTATAAGAAAAATTTTGGGCATACATATTATTTA
>CAMUHU010000031.1 GCA_947088765.1 uncultured Clostridium sp.
TTCAGTATTCGTAATGTATTTAATATAGTTATTATTGTTACACCAACATCAGAAAATACTGCTTGCCACATATTTGATAGGCCTAGTATTGATAGGGCTAGTATGATGATTTTTATTGCTATTGAGATTGTTAGATTTTGCTTTATTATTTTATTGGTTTTTTTTGATATTTTTATTCCTTCTATTATTTTGCTTATTTCGTCTGTCATTAATACTATGTCTGATGCTTCTATTGCTGATTCGGCTCCTACTCCTCCCATTGATATTCCTATGTCTGCTCTTGCTAATACTGGACTGTCATTTATTCCGTCTCCTACAAATGCTACTTTTTTTCCTTTTTGATTTTGATTTATTATTTTTTCTAGTTCCTTAAATTTGTCTTGTGGTAACATTTGTGCTTTTATTTCTTTAATTCCTGCTTTTTTTGCAATTTCTTCTGCTGTTTCTTCTATGTCTCCTGTGAACATTCTTGTTGTAATTCCAAGTTTGTTTAGTTTTTCTATATGTTCTTTTGTATTTTGTTTTATCTTGTCTTCTAATGTTATTGCTCCTTTTACCGAGTTGTTTATTGATAGATAAATTACTGTTCCAGTTGTTTTTATTTCTTTTAATTCTTTCTTTGACGTTTCTTCAATGAATTTCCTGTTCCCTATTTTTATTTTTTTGTTTTCAATTTCATATTCTATTCCTTTTCCTTTTATTTCTTTTAGATTTTTTACTTTGCTTATGTCTATTTCTTTTGAGTATTTTTTTATGATCGATTTCGCTAATGGATGGTTTGAAAAGTTTTCTCCTATTGCTATATATTCTAATACCTCTTCTTCTGACAGCTCACTTTCTAATGTATTTATTTCTGAGATTTCAAATAATCCTGTTGTTATTGTTCCTGTTTTATCAAATACTATATTGTTTATGTCTTTTAGTCCATCTAAAAAGTCACTCCCTTTTACTAAGATTCCTCTTTTTGATGCTTTACCTATTCCAGAGAAATATGCTAATGGTACTGATATCGCAATAGAACATGGGCATGCAATTACCAAGAAGGTTAATGCTCTATAAATACTTTCTGAATAACTAATTTCTTGTACTAACATAGGCATAAATATTGCAACTATTAATGCTAATATAATTACAATTGGTGTATATATTTTTGCTAACTTTGATACATATGTCTCTGTTTTTGCTTTTTTATCTGTTGCACTTTCAACTAATTCTAAAATTCTGTTTACTGTTCCATTTTCATAAGTAGCTGTTACTTCTATTTCTATTAGTCCATTTTGATTAATACTTCCAGAAAGTACTATGTTTCCTTTTTTTACTTCATAAACTTTAGTTTCTCCTGTTAATGCTGATGTGTTTAATGATGCATTTCCTGAAATTACAATTCCGTCTAAAGGTATTTCTTCTCCTTCTTTTACAATTATTGTATCTCCTATTTTTACATCTTTTGGTTCTACTTGTTTTGTTTCTCCATTTTCTCCTTTTAAGTTTGCATACTTAGGTTTTATGTCCATTAAGTCTTTAATTGATTTCCTAGATTTTGATATTGCTTTTGCTTCTAGTACCTTTCCTATTTCGAATAAAAGAATAACCATTAAGCCTTCTAATTTTTCTCCTACTAGATATGCACCTATACATGATATTACCATTAATAAGTTTTCATCTATTATTTTTCCTCTTATTTGTTTTATCGATTTTATAAATGTTCTATATAATAATATCCCATAAGCTCCAATTATTAAACTATTTGATATTATTCCGTTTGGTATTATTTTTATAAATCCTATTACTGCTAATATAATTCCTATTACTAATCTTATTATTCCATAGTCTTTACTTTCTTTTTTATCTTCTTCTGGTAATTTTATTGTACAGTCTGGTTCTACTTTTGCTGCTACTCTTTTTATTTCTTCTAATGTGTTTTCTAATTCAGATTCTAATGTAAGTTTCCCTGTTCCAAAGTTTACTATACAGTTTTGTATTCCTTTTATTTCATTTATTGCTTCTTCTACTTCTTTTGCACATGCTGCACAGTCTAAATCTATAATATCATATCTATACTTCCTCAATATGTTCACGTCCTTTCATTAATATTTCAATTACATGTTCATCATCTAAACTATAAAATACACTTTTTCCTTCTTTCCTATATTTTACTAACTTAGATTGTTTAAGAATTCTTAACTGATGTGATATTGCACTTTGTGTTGTATTTGTTATAAATGCTATTTCTCCTACACATAATTCTTTTTCTTTTAACGCACAAATTATCTTCATTCTTGTAGAATCTGCAAACATTTTAAATAATTCTGATAAATCAAATATTTTGTCATCATCTGGCAACATATCTTTTACATTTTCTACTATATCTAGCCTAATAATATTTGGCTCTTGTAAATCTTCATTATTTTCTTTTTCCATATTTATATTCCTTTCATTTTGACATATGAGCATTTGTTCATATATATTATATGAATATTAAAAAGAGTTGTCAATATATTTATAAAAATTTTTTGTATTTATATTACTAAATATATATGTTTAGGTGCAACAATTGTTCATTCTTGAAATTCTTTGATTTTTGAACAATTTTATAGTATAATATAAATGAATTTAATAGACGAGTCTAGAAATTAAGGAGGTATATTTATGGTATTACAAAAGATAGTACATAAAAGTTCAAATCTAATTATTCAACAGCTACAAAAAGGATCTACTTCTTCAAGCATTGCTGTGGTTGTTGGCAGTGGTCATTCAGTTTCTGTGGATGACAGAAACAATGTAACCTTTACTGATCCAGGTTTTCGGCCACCAAAAAAAATAGCAAGTTATGGTACAGATTGTACATTATTTACTATCTATTATCCAAAAACTTGTGAAGGTCTGGATGTTGCTGGAAAAGAGCTTGCAGAATTTATCAATGAGAATCTTAACTTTTATAGAAAAATAATTCTGCATGGGCATTCTAAATGCGGCTGTTGTTTTGTTAATCTTGCTCAGTGGTTGGATGGCTGGTCTCTATTGAGAACTCATATTATAACCGTATCTGCTCCGTTCAAGGGTACACCTGTTGCGGATATCCAAGGTTTCTCCAAGAAGCTAAATGCAATTGAAAAATTCTTTTATCGGAAAATCTTTTCTGATCATAAAGTTGACAGAGATATATGCCCTGACTCAGGGTTTATCTCTAACCTTAATTGGCACAATATTAATAAACTACACATAGAACACGTTGTCTCAAAATGTGCCCCATCACTAAATCCAAAAGATTAGCTATTATGTCTAATGGATATTAAGGCAGGTATTCATGGAGATGGCATTGTCCCACTTAATAGCCAAATACCTGATGGAATTTACTATCAAATTGCAGCTTCGCATGCAACGTCTATGCGCAAGAGTTATAAAATTGTTAGAAATCTTATGTAGTAGCACGAATTATAACTTCTTATCACATCTAAAGCCCGCAATATATTGCGGGCTATTTCTATTATTTTTTTGAAACTTCGTAGGATTGTTTTTTCCCTATTCTTAGTGTTCCCGCTAAAATTTCTTCTGCTATCTTGTCTTCTACTAAAGTTTGAATACTCCTTCTTAAAGGTCTTGCACCATAATTTTTATCATATCCTTGTTTTTTTATTTCTTCTATTACTTTTCTATCTATATTAATATTATAACCATTATCACTTAACCTTTTTTCAACCTGTACTAATAATAATTCTATTATTTTCTCTATTTCTTTATCATTTAATTTATGGAATACTATTATTTCATCTATACGATTGATGAATTCTGGTTTTAAGCTTCTCTTTACTTCTGTCATAACTTCTTTTTTTATATCTTCATATTCTCTTTGTTGTTCTTCTTTTACCTTTTCAGTAAATCCTAGAGTCTTTTTCTTATTTATTAAAGATGCACCAATATTTGATGTTAGTATTATTACAGTATTTTTAAAGTCCACTATTCTTCCTGTTGAATCAGTTAGCCTTCCATCTTCTAATACTTGGAGCAAAATATTCATAACATCTGGATGTGCTTTTTCTATTTCATCAAATAAAATTACTGAGTAAGGTTTTCGTCTAACCTTTTCAGTTAATTGTCCTCCTTCATCAAACCCTACATATCCTGGGGGAGCTCCTATAAGTTTTGCTACTGAGTGTCCCTCCATGAATTCTGACATATCTAATCTTATCATAGAGTTTTCATTTCCAAATAATTCTACTGTAAGTGCTTTAGCAGTTTCTGTTTTTCCAACTCCTGTTGGTCCTAAAAATAGAAATGAACCTATTGGTCTATTAGGGTCTTTTAGACCTACTCTTCCCCTTCTTATGGCTTTTGCAACTGCTTCTATTGCTTCATTTTGGCCTACAACCCTTTTATGTAACGATTCTTCTAAATTTCTTAGTTTTTCATTTTCGTCTTGTGTTATCTTTTGTACAGGTATACTAGTCCACGTTGATATAATACTTGCAATATCCTCTTTTGTAATGTCTGTAATAGCTTTTATATTCTTTTCATTCCACTTTTCTTTTTCTTCATCTATTTTAATTCTTTGTTTTTCCTCTTTATCTCTTAACATTGCTGCTTCTTCAAAATTTTGTATATTTATTGCATCTTCTTTTGCCTTTTTAGTATTTGCTATTTCTTCTTCTAAATCTTTTATTCTTTCTGGTAAAGTATATTTTTTCATTCTAGTCATTGAAGCTGCTTCATCAATAATATCAATGGCTTTATCTGGTAAAAATCTATCATTAATATATCTTGAAGATAATAATACTGCTTCTTCTAAAGCTTCATCTGTTATTCTTACATTATGGTGTAATTCATATTTGTCCCTAATACCTTTTAAAATTAATATAGTGTCTTGTATGCTTGGCTCTTCAACCATAACTGAACTAAATCTCCTCTCTAATGCAGCATCTTTTTCTATGTATTTTCTATATTCATTTATAGTTGTTGCTCCTATTACTTGTATTTCTCCTCTTGATAGTAAAGGTTTTAAAATATTTGCAGCATCTATTGCTCCTTCTGCTGCTCCTGCACCAACTATTGTATGAATTTCGTCTATGAATAATATAACATCTTTTGCTTTTTTAACTTCGTTTAGAGATTTTTTTATTCTGTCTTCAAAGTCTCCTCTATATTTTGCACCAGCTACCATACTTGAAATATCTAAAGAAACAATTCTCTTATTTTTTAACATTTCTGGAACATCTTCAGAAACTATTTTTTCTGCCAATCCTTCCGCTATTGCTGTTTTTCCAACTCCTGGTTCCCCTATTAAACATGGATTATTTTTAGTTCGTCTTGTTAATATTTGAATAACTCTTTCTATCTCTCTATTTCTTCCTACAATATTGTCTAGTTTTCCCTTTTTTGCTTCTATTGTTAAGTCTACACTATATTGATTAAGTACAGATGTATGTGAATAACTTCCTCTTCCTTTGTTATCTATATTTTTGACATTTTTATCATTAGAAAAATCTTGTTCATCCAATAATTGCATTATTTCATTATACATATTTTGAATATCTATTCCTAAATCACTTATAATTCGTGCTGCTATACTGTCAGTTTCTCTAATTATCCCAATTAATATATGTTCTGTTCCAATGTAATCTGAATCAATTTTCTTTGACTCCTTAAACGCATTTTCAAATACTTTTTTACTTCTAGGTGTAAATCCTAGAGTTTTATCTACTCCATCCTCGTTTTTCCCTATTAATCCCTCTATATCATCTAAAATTTTCTCAGATGTTATATCTTGTTTTTCTAGAACTCTTCCTGCCACTCCAGTCTTTTCTTCAGCTAGTCCATATAGTAAATGTTCTGTTCCGACATAATTATGCCCTAATTTTATTGCTATTTCACTTGCAAGTTCAAGTGCTTTATTTGCACTTTTTGTAAATTTATAATCCATCATCTGTTATCTCTCCTCTTGTTTTTTCTCAAATTATAACACTGTAATCTTACAATTCAATAGCTTCGACAAACCTTCTGTATCTTAGACAAAGGTTCTACTATATAACAAAAAAGTGAGCTAATATCTCACTTTTTTGTTATATCTGACAATTTATCTGCAATTTCTTTTTGCTTCTCCAAAGTTAGCCATGCAAAATATGATGGAATAAACTCTCCATATTTTGTTGCATCTTCCTTTCTTTCCTTTTCATCCATTAATACTCTCCTACAAATATATTTTAATATTAATATGTTCAAATTTCTATAATATATACAATAAAAGAATTTTTTCATATATATAAACTTCTTTATGTTCATGTTAAAAGTGAAAAGAAAATTACTATAAAATTAGGATTATATCATTCAATGAAGATTAGTAATATATTCCTCTAAACACAAATCAAGTTCATTCATTTTTTTTGCGTGTTTTTCTCCTACATATCTCCAATGCCAAGGTTCATAGTTTACTTTTGTTATTTTTTCTTTTTCTTTTTTATATCTTAATATAAAACCATAACTTTCTGCATTTTCCTTAAGCCATTTAAAAGCTTTTGTATTTTCAAATTCTAAGTTCACATAGTTAAAATCTACTGCTAACCCTAAGTTATGCTCACTTGTGCCTGGTTTATTAATTACTTTCAATGTAAGCTCTTCCGCTTCTTTATTTGTTTTTCCATTTCTTATATATTGATTTATTTTTTCATTATATACTTTTTGCTGTTGCTCAATACTTCTATAAGAAGATTGCACCCATATATCTGATATTCCATCTTTCTTCATGTCAGAAATCATTTCCTTTAATTCTCTTATTGCTCTTGTATCAAATTTTCTTGTACTGTCTATTGAAGAAAGCTGAGGTACAAAATCGCTTGGCAAACTATTTTCATAGTTTACTAATTTAAGATTCCATTCATTAATTGCAAATTGTGTGTTTCTAATATTTTCTGATACTTGATTTTGCTCTTCATCTTTTGGGCTTATTTTATTGTTTGTTACACTTGTGTTATTATTTTGGTTGTTATCTTCTACTTTTATGTCCTTTGTTGTGTTGTTTGTTGCAATTTTATTTTCATCTAACTTCTGTAATCCATTTGATAATAATATAAATTCAATCATTAAAATTACTAATAAAAAAATTATTATATTAATTACTGTTTTTCTCATAATTCTTTCATCTCTCTTTTTAATTTCTATTTAAATAATGGGCAAGCACTGCTCACCCATATTTTAGTTTTTCTTTCTAATTAGTATAAGTGGAGTAAGTTCTCTACCTTGTCCTGCTGGATTATCTTTTATAATTTCTTTTAATTCATTATCATTAATTTCAATATCATCAGACTTACCAAGTATTTCTCTTCCTAAATCGTTTGCATCTACTATCATTGTACTAATACCTACTTTTTCCTTAATTTCATTACATACTTGATTTGAGTTTAATGGTAATTCGATTCCTATATCTTCATATTCTTTCCAAACTGCTCCATAAAATCCGTCTAAACCACTTACCTGTTCTCCTACTATTTTATAAAAAACTCCTCTTATACCAAAAATCTTAGTTACAAAACTGCAAGTACTTGCAAATAATACTTTAAGTAATCCTGCTTTATTAATAGCATATTGCATTTTTATACTTTCTCCTACTCCTATTCCTTTGGATTTTGGATGACTTGCAAATTTTGATAATAGTTTTGCCCAAAATCCTATTTTTATTTCTTCTCTTTTTACTATTCTATTTTGACATAGTGCAATAATTTTTTCTGAACTTGAAATTATATCACCTTCTTCATATATAGGCTTTACATATTCTCTAAAAATGTCAATATAGTCTTCCCCTTGTTTTATAAATCTGGTTTTTATCGCATGTCTTATATATGTTATACCATTTACCTCAATCTCAAGATTTTTTCCTGTATTAGCTACAAAATCCATATATTTTCCCTCCTAAAAATAAAATGTATTTTTAGGATAACATTATTTTGTATCTAATCTGTTCTTAAGTTGTATCTATGTTGTATAAATCCATTTTTAATATGTCTAATATATATTCATTTGTCAGTGAATGTATTGATATAATATATATATTATCATAATATACAATATTTACTGCTAATTTAGCTTTTTCTGAGACTAGCATATTGTTTTTATAAGTCCAGTCATTTATTATATATAAATCTAAATATCTTATATAATTTCTGAGTATCTGCTCTTCACTTATTCCTTCTTCTTTATTTTTAGGTATACCAACATAAGATAATATTTTGCATGTTTTTTCTTCTATCTCTACAAATATTTCATAATTATCTATTTGGAAAACTATTCTATATATCCTATATTCTTTTTTGGAGTTATTGTATTCCTTTCCATAAATATAATATTTAAAATCTGTATCTGCATATTTTTCTAATAAATGTTCTAATTGATTATCATTTATTTGCATTTTTCTTGTTTCTTCTAGTAAATATTTTATAATCTTATTATTATTTTCTTTACTTTTTCCTGCTACTGATATCTCCGAATAGCTATTAGAAATTTTTAGATTAGAAGAACCATCCTGTATATCATGAATTGCTTTTACTAAATAAATGCTTTCAGCTTGTACATCAATTTTGCTATCTGTTGGCTTTTTCTTATAACTTGTATTTTCCATTTTTAGGTCTTCTAAACTAAATATAATATTGGGCATACAAAAAGATAAATATACAATTATTATAACTATAAGATAGATAAATACTTTTTTCATATCTACAATCATTCCTTTCTCAAGGCACAAATCAATTGGAAAAGAATCGTTACCAATTATTTTTCAACCTATTCCTTTCAATACACAAATTTAAGAGTTTATATATATTAAGTCAAAATATACCTTTGTTCCGACATTTTCTTCACTTTCTATATCTAATTTTGAGCCATGTATTTCTACTATTTTATTACACAGTGAAAGCCCTATTCCACTTCCTCCATTTTGTCTACTTCTTGATTTATCTACCATATAAAAGTCTTCTATAACTCTTTTAATATGTTCTTCTGGAATTCCTCTTCCTTTATCAATTACTGATATTGTATATTTATTTTCTCCTGTAATTTCTCCATGAATTAGTATTAAACCGTCTTTTGGCTCTGCCTTTCTTGCATTTTCTACTAGATTTCTTATAACTACTTCTAATAATTCTTTATCTCCTTTAACTTTTGCAGTTTCTAAAGATTTTTTTATTATAATATCTTCTAAATTAGTTATTTTTGAAGATATTTTATCTATAAAATTATTTATATCTATAGTTTCTAATTCTATACTGTTTTCTGATAAAGACATTAAGTCCATTAATTTATATGAAAGTTTCTCTAATCTTTTTGCTTCATTATAAATATAGTTTAATGCTTTTTTAGTTAGTTCTTCATCACATTTTCTTAATCGAAGCATGTCTGAATATCCTACTATTGCTGTCATTGGTGTTTTTATCTCATGGGTAAATCCATTTATAAAATCATTCTTTTGCTTAATAGCTAAGTTTAATGAGTTTATTTTATTTTCTATCTCTTCTGACATAATATTAAAGCTATTTGCAAGTTCTCCTATTTCATCTTTACTTTTTATACTAACTCTATTTGAAAATTCTCCCTTTGCTATTTTTTTGCTTATTATATTTAACTTGTTTATGTGCCTTGTTAATAGCTTAGAAGAAATTACTATGAAAATTGATGCAATTCCTAATATGATAAAGTCTACAATTAATATTTCTTTTGTTTGTCTATCTCTTTCTTCATATAAATCTGTAATATCATAAATGTTAATTATATATATTACATTATTATTAATTGTTAAGTATGAAGAAAAAAGCATATAATGCTTATCTTCTACTTTTCTTATATAATAGTTGTTTGTTTCTTCTGTTAGGAGAGAGTTTATATTCATATCTTTTGTTTTTTCAAAATTTGAAAATATTATATTTTCTTTTTCATCATATAAAGCTATTTTTTCTGAGTTTTCTCCAATATATGAATATAGTGAACTTATATATTCTATAACTTTATCATTTGTTATTTCTTCTCCTTGCTGGATATTGTTTACAATATTACTTTCTATATAATACCTTTGAGCAATATTTTGGTTTGAATTCTGATTTGCACTTTTTTCTATCGAATGTCTGAAACTTTGTCTTATAATAAAAAATCTATTACATGATAATATACATGTCATAATTACTATTATACTTAATACTAACTTTAGACTAAATTTCATATTTAATTTCATTCCTTTCTAAGGCACAAACCTAGGTTGGAAAAGAATTATTACCAATTATTTTTCAACCTTGTCTCCCTTCTCATTATTCTAGGAATACTCGCCACTACGATTAAACATTTTTATATTGTAAACAATCAGATTATATTTCCAACATATATCCTATTTTATAAATTGTTTTTATTTTGTATTTCCAGTTTAATTTTTTTCTAAGTCTTTGAATATGAAGGTCTAGTGTTCTTGTTTCAAATTCTATTTCTTCTCCCCAAACTTTCTCAAATATAATCTCTCTATATAATGCTACTCCCCTATTTTGTATTAATAACATAAGTAAATCAAATTCTTTAGGTGTTAATTCTACTTTTTGACTTTGATTTTTTACTATTCGCGCTACAACGTTTATTTCAATATTTTCTATTCTTATAATATCATTTACTTTATTATATCTTCTTAGTACCGCTTGTACTCTTGCGATGAGTTCTTCTATTTCAAATGGCTTTGTAATATAGTCATCTGCTCCATTATTTAATCCTTTTATTTTATCTCTTGTTTGGCTTTTTGCAGTGATAAATATAGTTGGTATTTCTTTCGTTTCTTTTATGTATTCCAAAAGTTCATATCCATCTATCTTTGGTAACATTATATCTAGTAAAATCAAATCATAATTCTTTTCTTCTATATAATTTGCTGCAATTTCTCCATCTTCTGCACATTCACACATATATCCTTGTAATTCTAGTTCCATTTTAATTAAATCACTTATTGCTTTTTCATCTTCTATAATCAAAATTTTATTCATTTTATACATTCCTCCAGATTATATTATAACCCAAAAATGTATCTAAATTGTAAATACAAAAAAATAGAATATGAATTCCACTTTTTAGTATAGTTCATATTCTACTTTTTATCATTTATTATTTTTTATTGTAATGCATAATGTGTATCACTATTTTAAAATAATATTATATGCAAATTTCGACATCCAATGTGGAATAATTGCGCCATTTTAATTTGTAATACGGCTAAAATGAATAATTAATATTATAATTCCAAACAATATAAATGCTAATATTGCATCTTTTATTATGTATTGTTTTAAGTTATTATCATATTCTTTGTCCGCAAGATGACCTTCTCTCACAACATTATCACAAAATATGACTGTTCCCTTTTTAGATAATTTAAGTGCCAATTCTAAATATAATGGATTGTTTGGCTCGTCTGCATCAATGAATATCATATCAAATGGTTCTTCACCATGATTAATCAATTCTTGCTTTCCATTTATCCATTTTTATACCTCCTTGACAGATATTATTTCGTTTTTTTCTTTGTCATCAAATTCAAATTTTATTCTAATCATAAATAGTCCTAAACTAATTATAAATTCTATTACAATGAAAGCAAGCATAAGACTTAAATTTATACTACTTAACCATCCTCCTGCTAATTTCTGGTCAATAAAATTTGAGAATAACTTGATAATAGCAAATATTATTGTTGTAAATATTGCTGTAATTAGAATACTTACTTGAATTGCTTTCAAGGATTTCTGCTTTTCTAATATTATAAGTGCTATTATATTGATAATACACAATAATAGCATTACCACTCTAAAATAAATATTTGTAAATATCTTATACAATTTCAGAATGATTAAATAATAATCTCCAAATGTATATGTAAAATTCTCTTCTAAACTCTTTTCTGTATCAACTATTTTTTTCGTTAAATATTCTTTAGTATCGTCAATTTTTCTATTATCAATTTCTTTAGGCATATTTTCTAAAATTAATAAATCTATTTCTTTTGATATATCTAAACTTGTATTCTTACTATATAATACATTTCCTATTACGTTTTGTATAAATTTAGATGTAATTTCATATGTATATTTACTATTTCTTATATTATCTTCTATTTCCTCCAACTTGTTTGTATCTATCTCATGAAAAATCTCATCTAAAAAATATCCTGATACTTTTTTAGAAAGTATTTCTTGAGAAAAAGTTTTTATAACTATATTTTCTGCTATAAAACTGATAGTTGTTATTATTAAAGCTAATATCAATACTATCTTTATCACTACTCTTATAAATTTCATTTCCTTTTATTCTCCTTTATTTACTATTTGTTATTATGATTATAACATTCATTAGAATAAAAGTATATGAAAATAAGCCTAAAATATTAAATAACTTTCGGGCTTATTCTTATCTCTTTTGATCTTTTCAGGTGTGTGGATGGCACTATTGTCCACTTCAAATAACCTACTTCTATTGTACTTTTATTATACAACTTTTATTCATTCAGCTGTAACCATTGCTATTACTCATTTCTTCCACAGCAATTTTTATACTTCTTACCACTTCCACAAGGACAAGGATCATTTCTTCCCACTTTTGGTCCTTGATTCACTACTGGAGTTCTTTTTACATCTGATGACTGTGGAACTTGTTGTTTATTTTCTGATACTACATTTATACTGTCTAATGTTGCTTGAGCAACAGATGTAATTTTTGCTGTTTGCTCTCTTTTTAGTTCTCCAGCTTTTTGAATGTTTAATAGAATTTTTACTACATCTTTTTGTATTTCTGCTACCATTGCGTCAAACATGTCAAATCCTTCTATTCTGTATTGAGCTACTGGATCTTTTTGTCCATAAGCACGTAGACCAATTCCTTCTTTTAAGTCATCCATTGCATCTATGTGGTCCATCCACTTCTGGTCTACTACTTTTAACATTACTACTCTTTCTAGCTCTCTTATTTCTTGCTCTCCAAGTTCTTGTTCTTTTTCTTCGTATTTTTGCTTTGATTTTTCTACTATTTCATTTATTATATTTGCTTGATTTAAATTTTCTTCTTTTAATGTTTCTATTTCACTAATTCCAAAGTTATTTTTTATTTCTTGTGCTAAAGATTCTTTACTTATGTTTTCGTCTGTTCCGAAGAAATTTGAAACGACTTCAGTTGCTACTGGTTCAATCATTTTTAGTATGCTTTCTTTTAGATTTTTACCATCTAATACGTCTCTTCTTTGTCCATATATTATTTCTCTTTGTGTGTTCATAACATCATCATATTGTAATACATTTTTACGAATACTAAAGTTTCTTCCTTCAACTCTTTTTTGTGCATTTTCTACTGCATTTGATAACATTTTAGCTTCAATTGGCATGTTTTCGTCAGCACCTATTTTATCATATATATTTGTAATTACATCTCCACCAAATATCTTCATTAAATTATCATCAAGTCCTATAAAGAATTTAGATTCTCCGACATCTCCTTGACGTCCACTACGTCCTCTTAACTGATTATCAATTCTTCTTGATTCATGTCTTTCTGTTCCTATAATTTTTAGTCCACCAGCTTTAATTACTTTTTCTTTTTCTTCCTTTATTTCTTCGTCAAATTTCTTTTCTAAATCTCTAAATATATTTCTTGCTTCTAATACTTCTTGGTCATCTGTTTCATTATAGGCATTTGCTTGCTCAATTAGTTCGTCTGAATATGCTTTTTTCTTCATCTCTTGTCTTGCTAAATATTCCGAATTTCCACCTAATATAATATCTGTACCACGTCCTGCCATATTTGTAGAAATCGTAACTGCTCCATATTTACCTGCTTGTGCTATAATTGCAGCTTCTCTTTCGTGGAATTTTGCATTTAATACTTGGTGTGGTATTCCTTCCTTTTTTAATATACTACTTATTTTTTCAGAGTTTTCTATTGATATTGTACCTACTAATACTGGTTGTCCTTTTTCATGACTTTTTTTGATTTCTTCTACAATTGCATTAAATTTTGCTTTCTCGTTTTTATATATAACATCATTTAAGTCATTTCTTATCATTGGCTTATTTGTAGGAATTGTTATAACATCTAATTTATATATTTCTTGGAATTCTGATTCTTCTGTCATAGCTGTACCAGTCATTCCTGAAAGTTTTGTGTACATCCTAAAGTAATTTTGGAAAGTAATAGTTGCTAAAGTCTTTGATTCATCAGCTATTCTTACTCCTTCTTTTGCTTCTATTGCTTGATGTAAACCATTGTTATAACGTCTACCATACATAATACGTCCTGTAAATTCATCGACAATTAATACCTCTCCATTTTTTACGATATAATCAATGTCTTTTTTCATTATTCCATGTGCACGTAATGCCTGGTTTATGTGATGAACTAAATCTGAATTATCTAAGTCATCTAAATTATCTACGTTAAATGTTTTTTCTGCCTTATCAATACCTTTTGCTGTAAGTGATGCTGATTTTGCTTTTAAATCTACTATATAATCATATTTTTCATTGTCTTCTGCTTGTTCAAAGTTTTTAACATCTTCTTCTACAATTACTTTTGGTGTAAGTCTTTTTACAAACTCGTTTGCTTTGTTATACATTTCTGATGAAGCTGCTGCTTTTCCAGAAATTATTAATGGTGTACGTGCCTCATCAATTAAAATACTATCTATTTCGTCTACAATGGCAAAACTCAAGTCTCTTTGAACTGCTTGATTTTTATATATAACCATATTATCTCTTAGATAATCAAATCCAAATTCATTATTTGTTCCATATGTAATGTCTGCAGAATATGCTTTTTGTTTTTCTTCTGGTTTCATTCCACTTATAACTAGCCCTACTGTTAATCCTAAAAATTTATAGACTTTTCCCATCCATTCACTATCACGTGTAGCCAAGTAATCATTTACAGTAACTACATGAACACCTTTACCTGATAAAGCATTTAAGTATGCTGGAAGTGTTGCTACTAAAGTTTTTCCTTCTCCTGTTTTCATTTCTGCAATTCTTCCTTGGTGTAAAATAATTCCACCAATTAATTGAACATCAAAATGTCTCATTCCCAAAACTCTTTTAGATGCTTCCCTCATTACTGCAAAAGCCTCAGTTAAAATATCATCTAAAGTTTCTCCATTTTGTAATCTTTCTTTAAATTCTACAGTTTTATTTGCTAATTGTGTATCTGATAATTTTGAAATTTCATCTTCTAAACTATTAATTTTATCCACAAGTGGCATTACCCTTTGTACTTCTCTTTCTGAATATGATTTAAATATTTTGTTAAAAATTCCCATTATACTCTTTCCTTTCACTTACGTTTTTATCTAAAAATATACTATATCACTTTTTTATATTTTTTACAAGAGAAATTTTACAGATTTTTTATGGATTTTTTTGTACCGTGTTACAATTCAGGTAGTCATATATTGTAATGAAACTGTAACATATTAGGATTACAATTCAGGTAATTAATAAATGAATTGAACGTTGTTGGGATGATTATATGTTTTTAAGCATTATATAAAATTATAATTACACGGTAGCGGCTTAGGCAACACCATGCCCTTCATTTTTATAATATATAATATCTTAATATGGAATTTAATATAATTAAAAAGGAAAAAGTACATTGCATTTTTATACAATGTACCGCTTAACCTTTGGGACTATAACCCACACACACCTATATATTAACATTAACCTATAAGTTTGTCAATGGTATTTTTAAATTTTCAGGGTGATTTTTTTGTAATTATTAAAAAAAGAAATGATATATTGTTGGCATTATATATATCACTTCTTTTATAATTTTATTTTTTCTAAAAACCTATCCTTTTTTCTTTGTGTATTTCAATCTCAGGTATATCTTCTATCGTTATTGTTTTTAATTCTTTCATGTCTTGAATTTCTCTACATCTTTTTGCATGTTGCATTAAAGTTTTCTTAAATACATTTATTACAAATCTTGCATTACCGAAGTTTTTTGTTTTAATATTTTCTTTTATTATGCTTAATATTGCTTCTTCTGCATTTTTGTCTATTGTAAATTCTGATTTTTCTACTTCTTTCTTAAATATTGTTAGTAATTCTTCTTCTGAGTAATCTCCAAATTCTATTGTTTCTCCTACCCTAGAAATTAAACCAGAGTTTAATTCTAAGAATTCCTTCATTTCTTCTTTATAACCCGCAAATATAATTGTTATTCTTCCTTCATAGTCTGTCATATATTTTGTTATTGTTGATATTGCATCTTGTGAATAATTACCATTATTTCCTGCTTGATTCATTAGTGTATATGCTTCATCTATAAATAATAATCCATCTAATGCATTTTCTAGTACTTTTGCTGTTTTATTTGATGTTTGTCCTACATATTCCCCAATTAAGTCTTTTCCTGTTACCTCTATTAGTTTATTATTTTTTATATATCCTAAATTATATAAAACTTCAGCAAAAATCCTTGCTACTGTAGTTTTTCCTGTTCCTGGATTTCCTATGAATATCATGTTTAAATTTAATGGTATTCTTTTCTCTAATTTGTTGTTTAACATTACTAAGTCTATTAAACCATCTAATTCTTTTTTTACATTAGTTAATCCTACTAATTTTGAAAGTTCTCCTTGTATCTCTTCTGTACTTTTCTTTAAACTATAGCTTTCATTTCTAAGTCCTACTATGTCTTTTTTAGTTATAGTCATTAGATTATTTTCATCGAATTCTTGAGCATGAACCATAACTAATCTTTCAAATAGATTAATCATAAATCTTGCATTACCAAAATTTCTAGTATTTTTATCTACTTCTATTATTTCAATTATTCCCTTTTTAGCTTCTTCTTCAACTGAAAATCCTTTACTTGAAGCATAATTATCTAATATTAGTATCAATTCTTCTGTAGTGTAGTTACTAAATTCAAATGTATATCCTATTCTTGAGGCGATACCTGGATTCGAGTCTAAAAAGCTCTTCATTTCTAATGTATATCCTGCGAAAATTACAACTAATCTATCTTTATATTTTTCCATAGCTTGTACTAATGTTGCAATAGATTCTTCTCCAAAACTTGCATTTTTATTTGCAGATACTATTGAGTATGCTTCATCTATAAATAATACTCCATCTAATGCATTTTCTATTATCCTAGATGTTTTTATAGCTGTTTGCCCTACATATTCTGCTACTAAATCTTTTGCTGTTACATCTATGAATTTATTTTTCTTGATATAACCTAATTCAAATAAAATATCTGCCATTATACTTGCAACTGTTGTTTTTCCTGTTCCCGGATTTCCTAAGAATAGCATATTCATATTCATGTTTTTATTTTCTAATTTATTTGATATTTTTTTGTTAAATATTAATAAATTTCTAAATTTCTGAACTTCTCTTTTTATTTCTTCTAGTCCTATTAAGTCTTCTATATTCTTCTTTGAGGTTCCATTACATATTTTTTTATCATATATGCTTCTATCATCTTTTAATTCATTAGACACATTTGTTTTATTAAAATTGTTATATACAATATCTTTATATAAACTTTCTATGTAATCATTATTTTTTATAGCACTTTGCCTATAATCATCTTCAATAAATTTTTTTATGTTTCTTTCAATTTCTATTGAAACTTCATAATTGTTTTTTAATCTATTCATTATTTTATTTTGTAATTTTTCTAAACTGTATTCATTTATTTTTATATTATGTCTAATTCTTCCTTGAAGCACTGGGTAACCTTTTATAAATTTTGTTATATCATTTTTTGATGCTATTACAGTAATATTTCTATCATATATTTTCATACTACTTTCTATTGAATAAAATAGATTTTCCATTTTACTTTGCGATAGTGATATTTTTTCGATTTCTTTTATTACAACCATTCCACTGTCTTTATACATTTTATCTATATTATTAATTATTTCTGCATCTTTTTCACATTTATTATATAAAAATTCGGTATCTATAATTGACATTTTTTCTTTTATATATCCACAGCTTGTAGCAAATCTATATATAATAGACATTATTTTTTCTAATAAACTTTCATCCTCAATTTGCAAGTTTATATTTAATTGGACATATGGCAAATGATATTGATATTTTATATGATAGTTTCTAATATAAGTTATCATTTCTATTAATTCTCTTTTTACCTCTTGCTCACAGTCTAAATTGTTTATTTGATATACATACCATTTATAATAAGTATTAAATTTGCTTTCTGCTATATTTCCACATTTATATATAGCCCTTTCTAATACTTTTTTAGGGTTTAATTTTTCTATTGCACATAAATATAAAACATATGCTGCTATTTTATATGGTGAACATTCATACATTGATATTCCTTTATTTTCTTCTAAATTATCTAAATATAATCTTTCTTCTATTGTATTTCCCATACCTGTATAATAATTATATAAATTATTTATTAGTGAGTCACTATTAATTTTTAGGTCTATTCTATTATACATAACTATATTATCTACAGCTTCTATTAACTTCACAGCCTTTGTTTCAACTAATAATTGTGCTATTCTTAATTCTGAGAATTCTTTACTTAACTTTATAATTTTATTTGCTACATTTCTTTCTAAGACTTCATTATTTATGCTTTTATTTACTGGCTCGTCTACTAATTTTTCCATTAGTTTGTCTATATCTAATTTATTATGGTTTGCATAGTTTTTTAAATCTGCATATGCTTTTATTGGACAAAATTCTGTTTTTACACCACACCAATTGCATTTTCTTCTAATGCTTTCTGAATATTGATTATATTCAATAGTCCAATTACTTGTTTCTCTCATCATATTATAATTTGCAAAGTTAACAGCTAATAAATCAATATAGTCTTGTTCTTCACTTTCTCTATTATATGTACATAAATTTAAATATGAATATTTTAAAACTTTACTATTATTATCTTCTGTGCATGTATATAAACATTTAGCTTTGTGTATAAAGTTCATAATCCTTACAGTAACTGGATCTAAGTATTTACTAAGTTCATATCCCTCTATCATCATTTTTCCTTCACTTTCTACATTATTCTACATTTTTTATTATATTATCTCATTATACAAAAGTCAATTGAAAAATTTAGAAATTTATATATTATATGAAAGAAATGTGATAATGTCTTAAGTAAAGAAATGAGAAAATGTCCCAAC
>CAMUHU010000032.1 GCA_947088765.1 uncultured Clostridium sp.
AGATACTTGTATGTCTTTAAAATTAATTCTTATTTTTATAGTAAATATAGCTATAATAATGATTAAAAAAAATAAAATTAATAACATAAAATTATCCATTTCATAGAATTTATATTATTAATTTTTTCCAATTTTTCTAATTTTATTCTTTTGCTTTCTTTATTTTTTCAACTTTTATGTCTCCAAAGTTCTGTTGTTGTTCTGTCATAACCTTGCTTCTTCTTGATAATTCCAAAAGTCCTGAAAATGCAGTTACAACTTCTTGTTTGTTATGTTTTTTTAAAGTATATACTTTATTAAATACAAAGTTTGGTGTATGCAATAATATTTTAAACATTTCTTTTACTTTATCATGTACTGTATATGTGTCTACTAATGCTATTTTTTCAATATTTTTTGCATTTACATTTATCTTTTCTTCATTTCTATATATTAATCTTTTGTATAGTTTTGTTATTATCCCTTGCTCATAGTTCTCATCTAATTCTTGTTTAGGCAATTCGATTTTTTCTGCAAATTTATAATATCTATTAGAAAAAGTTAAAAAGTTTTCTTTTAATTTTCGTGTTATGTCTTTATACTTCTTATATTCTATAATTCTTCTTATAAGTTCTTCCTCAGTTAATTCTTCTTCGTCTTCTTGATGCTTTGGAAGTAATTTCTTTGATTTTAAATATAATAAAGTTGATGCCATAATTGCAAATTCACTAGTTATTACTAAATTTAGTTCCTCCATTTTGTGTATGTATTCTATATATTGTTCAGCAATTTCAGAAATTTTAATATCATATATATCCATTTTGTTTTTATCTATTAGATGTACTAATAAGTCTAGTGGACCTTCAAAATTTTCTATTTTTATTGCATATTTATTTGTTTCTAGTGATAATACGTTGTTCATTATTTTTCCTTTCATTCTATTTATGTGTTACTTATAATAAAAGGGCACAGTGGTGTCATGTCTTATGAGTATTCCCACAAACGGTGCCCCTACACTTACCATTTCCATTATGACATAATTTTATGCTTCAAATTAATCCTTATTAAACCCTTTTTTATATAGATAATTTTTTAATTCTCTTTCGTCCATTACATCCGATTTTTTTGCAATTATGTTTTCTTTTGATTTTTCTTCATATTCTTCTAGTTCTTCTCTGTGTTCACATATATAATCTTCTATATCATCTTTTGAAATTCCTTTTGCATATAGTTTGTTTTTTATTTCAAATATTGATAAATTTTTTAATGCCATAAATTCATTGATTGCTCTTTCAATATAGTCTTTATCACTCAAATATCCTGCTTCTTTTACATATTCAATTATTTCTTCTAAGGTTACTTCATCTATTATTTTAGAAAACTTTTGTCTTACTTCATATTCTGTTCTCTTTTTATATATTATATAGTTCATTACTTTTGTTTTTTGTTTCTCAAATTCTTGTATTTTATTATAATCTAGCATTTAATATTTCTTCCTTTATTTATATTTCTTCTTATAATATATAATCGGAAAAGAATTGTTATTTGACAAGGCATTCGAGAAAGAAATACCGGAGGCGTGCTTGTGCACGTTGAGGATTTTCTTTCGATGAATAACACAGTCAAATGACAATTATTTTTCGATTAATGTATATATATTGTTCCAATATCCTTCCTAAAATTCAATACACTATCTACATTTCCTTCTATTGCCTTATATACTTTTTGTTTTGCTTTTTCTAAGTTTTCATCTTCTGCAACAATAGCTACTAATCTTGAATTTCCAACTGATTCATAAGAATTACCTTCTACTCTTTTTGAACTTGCAAAATATACTTTTGCTCCTTTTTTGTTTATTTCTTCTTTGTTTAGTGTATATTTACAAGGTTCTTTGCTTGAGGCTATTGCATAGTTTGGACTTACCATATAAACTGTACAAATTGCTTTTTTTGCAAATTTACAGTTTTCTTCTGATAGCTCTTGTTTTTGAATATTATAAAATACTTCTTTAAATGGTGTTTCTAATGTATTTAATATATTTAGTGCTTCAGGGTCTCCAAATCTTGCATTAAATTCAATAAATTTTATTCCATTTTCGCATTTAAAGAATCCTCCATAGATTGGTCCTGTAAATTCATTACTATCACGATTTATATATTCAATTACTTTTTTCATTAATTCTGCACATTTATTAATATCTTCTTTGTTTAAAAATGGTAATAGACCTGTTTCAAAACTTAAACATCCCATTCCTCCTGTTCCTGGTCCTTTATCTTCATCAAATCTATATGGATAATCAAAAGTAGTTGGGGTTATAACAAGATTTTTTCCGTCTGTTAATCCTGTTACTGTAAATTCTCTTCCTTCTACTTTATCTTGCACTATAACCACTCCACTATCTTCTAAACATGATAATGCGTATTTGTATCCTTCTTCTTTACCTTTAAAGTGTATTCCTCCTACTTTAACACCTTTTCCTCCTGTTAATCCTTCTGGTTTTATAACAAAACTATCGTCTTGATAGTTTTCATCTATTATTTTTCTTAGCTCTTCTTTACTTCTTACTTCAAAGTTTTTTATTACCATATCTGGTGCAATTTTTTGTACGATGTTTAAAGCATAAGTTTTGCTCCATTCTATTTTTGAACCTAATGATGTTGGTCCAAATGTTTTTAATCCTAATTGTCTTGCTAAGTCTATTAATCCATCTCTTAATAAGTTATCACTACTTATTACACAGTTTGTTATATCTTCTTCTTTTATGAATTTTTTTACTAATTCTTTATCAAATGGGTCTCCTATTAATATTTTTCCATTTGATTTCTGTGCAAATTCTGAAATTGTTGGATTTTCATATGGCATTATACAATATAATTCAAATCCTTCTGATATTTTTTCTGCGATTACTGCTTCTCTTGCTCCATTTCCTAGTAATATACATTTTTCCATTTCTATTCCTCCTCATTTTTGATAAATTTCATTTACATTGAGGTAATTATATTAATTTTGTAATCCAAGCTCAAACAGCCTGCTACTTACGGATTACTGCAAAGTAATGTAATAAATATTTTAATTTCATCTCATACTTTCGCACATTACGGGGCCTTTTGAGTTCGATGGAAAAATTAATATAATTACCTCTTATGTTTTATAGTTTAATTACTTATTTTAAGACATAAATACTTGTTCAAATTCGTCTTGTGTTATTGTTTCTTTTTCTAATAATATTTGTGCTATTTGATGTAATTTTTCCATATTTGCATTTAATATTTGTTGTGCTCTAACATATGCTGTATCTATTATAGTTTTTATTTCTGTTCCTATTTCATCTTCAATGTTATGACCAAATAGTCTTAATTCTTCTGGTGTATCTACTACTAATGATATTGGTCCTAGTGTATCACTCATTCCGTATACTGTTATCATGTTTCTTGCAATTTTTGTTGCAACTTCTATATCATTACTTGCTCCTGTTGATATATCATTTAATATTAGTCTTTCTGCCGCACGTCCTCCTAATAATGAAATTAGTTTTTCTTCCATTTCTGTTTTTGATACATAGTATTTGTCTTCATCTGATTTATACATTGTATATCCTCCAGCAACTCCTCTTGGTATAATTGATATTTCTTTTACATCTGTTACTGTTGGAAGGAATTTACTGACTATAGCATGTCCTGCTTCATGATATGCTGTTAATTTTTTATCTTTTTCTGACATTAATCTACTTGTTTTTTGTAATCCAACTGTTACCTTTTTTATGGCTTCTTCTAAATCCTCTTTTTGTATTGCTTCATGGTCATTTACTGTTGCAATTATTGCTGCTTCATTTAATATATTACTTAATTCTGCTCCTGTGAATCCTGCTGTATCGTCTGCAATATCTGCTAAATTTATATCATCTGCAAATTTTTTGTCTTTTGCATGTATTTTTAAAATTTGCTCTCTACCTTTAATATCTGGTGGTGCTACTGTTATTTGTCTATCAAATCTTCCTGGTCTTAATAAGGCTTTATCTAACATTTCTGGTCTATTTGTTGCTGCTAATACTATTACTGCATTATCAGTTTCAAATCCGTCCATTTCAACTAATAATTGATTTAATGTTTGGTTGTTTTCTGATTCTGCTCCACCACCTCCTGTTCTTCTTGAACCAATTGCATCTATTTCATCTATAAAAACTATACATGGAGATAATTTTTTTGCTTTTGCAAATAATTTTCTTACACGTGATGCTCCAAGTCCTGCAAACATCTCTATAAATTCAGAACCACTCATTGCTATAAAGGGAACTCCTGCTTCTCCTGCAACTGCTTTTGCAAGTAAAGTTTTTCCAGTTCCTGGTTTACCACAAAGTAGGACTCCTCTTGGAATTTTTGCTCCCATATCTCTAAATTTTTTAGGGTCTTTTAAAAATCCAACTATCTCTACTAATTCATTCTTTTCTTCTTCTAATCCTGCAATATCCTCAAATTTTACACTGCTTTTGTTTTCTTCACCGTCATATACTACACCTTTATCTCCAAGTCCTTGCATTTGAAATATCATTACAAATAAAGCTATCATTAATATTGTTGGGATAATTGACCAAGCCTTGCTTGCTATTGTTGTTATTATACTTGCTGGTTTTTGCTCTAAATTAATGTCTTTACCTTCCATTTTTTTATTCTGTACATGTTCCATAAATGCTTGTATGCTAGGTACTATTACAGTTTCTGTGTCTTCTTCTTTTTCTCTTTCTTTGAGTGTTACCTTTAACGTAGTTGAACCATAAGTCATTTCCATCTTTTCAATTTTGTCTTGTTCTAAGTAATCTAATAATGTAGTATATGGTAAGTTTTCTTTGTTCTTTGTGTCTGAGTATATTACCAATAAAGCTGTAAGGGCTATTAATGCAATTAGTAATATTGTGAATAATACAACAAGCATTTTTTTCTTATTATTTTTTTCTTTTTTTGGTTCTTTTTTCATTATCATATTCCTTCCATATTTTATATTAGCTAATTAGCCTTCTGTCTGTTCTTTTAAGTCACTATCTTCATTAGAGTCTTCCTCTTTTTTTTCTTCTGTATTTTCATCTTTTGTTTCGTCCTGTTCTTCTAATGTCTCTTTTTCTTCCTTTTGCTCTTCCATTTTTATTCTTATTAGTTCATTTTGCATATTTATAAAGTCTGTTTTTATTATAAGTATAGCTACACAAATATATATATATGATATTGTTGTATACATCCAAGAGAAATATTGTATTACTAATCCTGTGGTGTTATTTAGTATAATATATATTAATTCTAGTATTGTAGGTAAAGTTAGAGCATATATTCCCATTCTATATGTTTCACTAAATTTCATCCTTAGTTTTAATATCATGGCAAGCAATTGTCCCATTACAGCTAATACGACTGCATTTAATAATATATAGATAAAATATTGTATAAATTCTACTATAAATACTGCTATTCCTAAATAAACACATATAATCGGATTATTAATACTATTTAATATTTCTTCTTTACTCATGTTATCAATATTATAATCCGAATATAGCATTGTTGTAAATTGATTTTCATCACTTTGTGTTGATATAAACATTTCAATTTTATCTTTTAATAATATAAATCCATAATCATATAATTTTACTTTATTTCTATATTCCTCTATATTTGGTTCTTCACTAGTATCAACTATAATAATTGGTATCATATTTTTGTCATCATTATAAATTGAATATTCACCATTGTTATAACTTAGTGTCTTATTATTAAAATTTATATCTTCTATATTTTCTTTTAAATATGAAACACCTTGTGAAATTTTTGATTTAAAGGATGTTATATAAATAGTTGTAACAATTATTGAAAATATTAAAACTAATATTGCTAAATATTTAATTGCTTTTGATATAGGCTCTATTGCAAATTGTGTATAAGTTTCAAATTTAGTTACCGCTTTATATGTTCTAACAAAAAAATTCATTTTTTTATTATTTGATTTTTCCATTATTTTATATCAATCCTTCCAAAACTTTTATTAGGCTTTTTCTATCTCCATTCCATTTTTTGTATCTTTTACTGAATATCCTAATTCTAATATCTTATCTCTTAATTTATCAGATAACTCCCACTCTTTATTTTCTCTAGCATTTTTTCTTTGCTCAATTAATTCTTTTATTTCTTCTGGTAAATCTATACTATTTTTATCAATTTCATTTATTTTTAAACCTAAAACTTCATCAAACTTTTCTAATAGCTTTGAAAGCTTTTCTGATTTGGATGGATATTTTATAACATCCCAAACTATTCCCATTGCCATCGGCATATTTAAGTCATCATTTATTGCTTCTTCAAACTTTGTTTTGAATTCATTTATTATTTCCTCGCTAATATCTTCCTTCCCCTCTTTATGCTTATTATATCCATCTTTTAATCTAATATAAGCTTTATTTGTAGCTTCAATTCCTTCAAAGGTAAAATTTATATTGTTTCTATAATGTGATGAAAAGCAGAATAGTTTGAATGCTAATGGATTTACACCTTTTTCAATTAGTGTTGATACAGTATAAACATTTCCTAAACTTTTAGACATTTTTCCACCATCAACTTGTAAATAATTACAGTGCATCCAATATTTTGCAGGTATTTTTCCATTTGCTCCTTTTGATTGTGCAATTTCATTTTCATGATGAGTAGGAATATGGTCTATTCCCCCTGTATGAATATCAAATTCGTTTCCTAAGTATTTTCTACTCATTGCTGAACATTCTATATGCCATCCTGGATAAGATAATCCCCAAGGGCTTTCCCATTTCATTATATGATTTTCTGGTGCCTTTATCCAAAGTGCAAAATCTTCTGGATTCCTTTTTTCATCATCTACTGCAATTCTTGCACCTGCTATTTGTTCATCGATTTTTCTTGTTGATAATACTGGATATTTGTCTAGTTTAGATATATCAAAATATATTCCTCTGCTTGTTTCATATGCATATCCATTTTCTACAATTTCTTTAACAAATTGTAACATTTCTTCAATATGGTCTGTTGCTTTACATATTATCTCTGGTCTATCTATATTTAATATATCAAAGTCTTTAAAAAAAGCATCTGTATAAAATTTGGCAATTTCATATGGGTCTTTATTTTCCTTTTTAGCTGCTTTTAACATTTTATCTTCGCCTTCATCTGCATCTGATTCAAGGTGTCCAACATCTGTAATATTCATAGCATGTTTTAATTTATATCCATTATATTTTAAAACTCTTCTTAATGTGTCCATGAATATATATGTTCTAAAGTTTCCTATATGTGCATAGCTGTATACAGTTGGTCCACAAGAATAGATTCTTACATTTTTTTCATTTAGAGGCTTGAACTCTTCTTTTTCTCTAGTTAAAGTATTATATATTTTTAATCCCATAATCTTTTCCTTTCTTTATAGTATCTTCGAAATATATGGGACATAAATATCCCATATATTTTATTCATATTTCTTTACTCAATTGTGTTATTTACTGTGTTTGTTCCTGTTGGTGGTACTGTATTATTTCCCACTGGTGGTATAGTTGTATTTCCTCCTTCTGGTGGATTTACTGTATTATTTCCTCCTGTTGGATTATTTGATTCAGCTGTATTATTTCCTTCTGTTGGATTATTTGGTTCTACTGTATTGTTTCCTTCTGTTGGATTATTTGGCTCTGTAGGATTTTCTCCTTCTGATGGTTCTTGTGGAGTTTGTGATCCATGTGGGCATTTCTCTGTTGGCATAGGTATACTTTCACTATCTGCACTAAACATACCTGTTGATCCATTTTCATTTTCTTTTTTTATGAATAATTTTCTTACTACATATGGGCATCCCTCACTTGCTAATAATCCTGTTTCACTACATATTGCCGTTTCATTATGAGATGAACATGATGTTTTTGGAACTGTTCCTGTTACAAAATATTCTGTATAAACTGTTCCCGAACTACTACATAATCCAGTGGCTAATAATCCTGATTTTGAACAAACTTTTGCTGTTGTTATTCCTGATGGCATTTCAAATCTTTTTTGTTCTAAACCTTCATGTGCTTTTTTCATAATTGATGCCCATCTTCTTGCTACTGTACCACTTCCTGGGGCCTTTACTCTTCCAATTTCATTTTTTTCATAACTATCATATCCAAAATACATTGATGCTGTATAGTAAGGTGTAAATCCACAGAACCATGTGTATAGAGAATCATTTGAGGTTCCTGTTTTACCAGATGTTTGATATCCCTTTAATACAGCACCTGTTGCAGTTGCTCCACTCGCTCCTGTCAAACCTGTTCCTGTTGGTTCTGTAAGTAATGATTGAAGTATCCATGCATTTTGTTCTGAGAATACTCTGTGTGTTTCTTGTTGTTTTTCTATTAATACTTTCCCTGTTGATGATTCTACTTTTGTATAATATGTAGGTTCTATATAAACTCCATAATTTGCTATTGTAGCATATGCTGCTGCCATTTCAAGTGGACTTACACCATTGGTTAATCCTCCTAATGCTAGAGATAGTCCTTCATCTCCTGCAAGTGAACTTATACCCATAGCTTTTAAGTATTCTGATGATTTTTCTGGAGTTAATTTTGCCATCATTCTTACTTCTGGAAGATTTCTAGATACTCTTAAAATCCATCTAATATTCATAAGTCCATAATATCCATCTTGTCTATCATTCTTTGGTGACCAACTTCCAAAAGTTATAGGGCTGTCTTCTGCAACTGATGCTGCAGTAATTAAACCTTCTTGTAATGATGGTGCAATAACTGCTAATGGTTTTATTGATGAACCTGGTTGTGAACCGTTTTCAACCATTCTGTTAACTCCCCATGCTGTTTTTTCTCCTAAGGCTCCTGTACCTGCAACTATATATCCTGTAGAGTGGTCTATTATTACCATTGCAGATTGTATTTGTTCCTTTACTTTTTCATCTTTTCCTTCTTCATTTTTCTTAGTTACTGTTTTTGTTGTTATCCAATCTTTATTTAAGTAAGCATCTTGCACTGTCTTTTGTAAATTTGTATCTTGTGTTGTATGTATTGTGTATGCTCCACCATATAAGTGTAGTTTTGCTTCTTCTTCTGACCAATTATTTTTTGCCATTAATTCTTTTAATACCTGTCTTATTGCTGCTTCTGTATGATATGAATGATTGGAATTGCTTGATGTAGTTCCTTGTTCAAATTTAATTCCTGCTTCTATTTCTTCTAGTGCTTTTTTGTATTCATCATCACTTAAACGTCCTAATTCATTCATTTTATAACATACATTTGTTACTCTTTTATTTATTCTTGTTGTTTTTGCTTCATCTGTTCCATATCCATGATCTCCAAATGGATTATATGTACTAGGTGCATTTGTAATTCCTGCTAAATATGCTGATTCAACTACTGTAAGGTCTTTAGCTGATTTATTAAAGTACTTTCTTGATGCCATCTCTACACCATATACATCTCCACCTAAAGGAATTAGGTTTAAGTATAGTTCTAGTATTTGGTCTTTTGACCAAATTTTTTCTAATTGATATGCTCTAGCCATTTCTTTTACTTTTCTTAGTACTCCATTTATTCCTTTGCTATCATCTTCTCCTGTTAGATTTTTTACACATTGTTGAGTTATGGTACTTCCGCCATATGATGAACTACCTTTATGCGTTACAAATGTTAAGGTTGCACCTAATGTTCTTTTTAAGTCAACTCCTTTATGAGTTTCAAATCTTTCATCTTCTATTGATATAAATGCTTGTTCTAAGAATTTAGACATTTCATCTTTGCTTATTATTATTCTGTTTTCATCTCCATTTAATGTCCCTATTACATTACCATCCATGTCTACAATTGTTGAATTTGCAAATTCTATTTCTAAGTCTTCTTCTGATAAAGACCATTCTCCTTTAATTAGTCCAAATACTACTCCAAATACTACTCCTACTGCAATAACTCCTAATATTAGTATTGTCAAAAATGTTATTAATATTATTTTCTTTAATTTCTTATTTTCTTTTTTCTTTTTTCCTTTTCTCTCCTTTTTTTGTTTTCTATTTTTTACTTTTTCATCACTCATAGTTTATTTCTTCCTTTCTTAGGTACACTTAGTTCTTGTACCCTTATAGGTATAAATATTTTATATTATATTACAAAAAAATTAAAAGATAAAGTATTTTATGAATATTTATTTAATTTGTTTAAATTTAAAAGTAAATTCCAGTTTTGTTTTAAAACTGGAATTTAGTCTTGGATTTGGAACTTGATTTTACGATTGTACTATAACATTTTATTAAATGCTTTGCTTCCATAACATTTTATTGTCTTTAAATTCATAACTTAATTTATTTTCATCTAGTAAATATGATTTGCAGTTTTTCCTGTCACATGATTACCTTCCACTAACAATATGCATTCGTTTTCATAGATAGAATTATACTTTAAGTAATCTAATCCAATTTTAATATCTATTCCATGAGTTTCGTGATTGTGTTTTAATTGTATTGGTAACATATCTATAACATTAAACATATGGGAAAGTTTTATTGCTGGAACTCCACCTCCACGCATTATAGGTGCTATATATTTGATTGATAGATTATTGGAATTTAAATAATCATTTACTTCTTTATAAATATTTTTAAAAAACTATCTATCCTTTCCCATGAAATTAAATCTAAAGCTTTTTTGGTATACTTATATTTCATTGCTATCCTTTATATAATATTATTAACAATATCTATAATATTTTCTATTAATTTTGATTTACTTTACATCAAAAATTATATCATGCAGATATTTTATTAACTTAGATACTTCTCTATCATATATTTTTCTTGAACACTCTAATTGTAAAAGTTCACTTCTTAGAGTAGGTAATAATTCTAAAATACTGTTACACTTGCTTTGTTCTTTTATACACTGTTTCCAACGACCAATTCCAATAAAATCTATTTTATCTGCATCTCTCACTATTATTCCCTCTAAAGTTTCTGGCATATCATACCAACTATGTTTATAAATAGCTAAATAACATTGTTCTATAATTTCATCATCATATTGCAATTTTGTCATTTCTTCTTTTAACATATTAGCACTTAGTAACGCATGGTCTTTTTTTTGTATACTTCTACCTACGTCATGCCAATATGCTGAAATAACACAAACCTCTTTATTAGCCTTTTCTTCATGCCTTAAAATCTCTATTGTATATTTTACAACACTTTCCATATGAGATAAAGAATGCTTTGGCTCATTTACTTGTTTCATAATCTCTACAGCTTTATCTATTAACTTTTTATTTTTCTCCATTATAAGATTAATTTCTTCTTCAAACATATTTTTCTTTTCCTTCTATTTAACAAATTCATAATTATCAGTTGGTAATTTTGCACCACTTCTTTTTAATAATTCAAACTCATCATATTCTGTCATTCCATAAGTTTCTAAAATTTCTTTAATTTCTGGTCTTGTTGGCTCTGGTAATCTCGCACTAAATACAGCAAATAATTGTGGATTTTCATAAGTTGCATTTACTGATTGAAAAGCAACTAATAAAGTAAATCCATCCTTTTCTGCTTCTTTTACATTTTCTAAGATATACTTAAAATAAAATTTTTCATTTTCCTTATATAGCTTCGCTACTTTGTAGCTTTTTTTGTTTTCCTTATTTGTCCATACCAAATAAACACTATCTTTTTCCATCTTTACCCCTCATCTTTCATATCATATATATCTAATATAATATTCTTTCTAGTAATAATAAATTTC
The DNA here is from genome assembly GCA_947088765.1 of uncultured Clostridium sp. GTDB lineage: Bacteria > Bacillota > Clostridia > TANB77 > CAG-508 > CAKPSH01. The sequence continues at coordinate 11,753 of CAMUHU010000032.1, forward strand.
CTTAGCAATTCTTTCATATCACTACTTATAATTTCATCACTAAAATTATTTAAAATACTTTGTATAGAATATTCTGTTATTCTTTTTCTTATTACTTTAACATATTTTTCAGTTCTATCATAGTATTCTTCTTTTATATTTTTTATTAATTCAAAATGTCTTATTGGTCTTTCATTTTTCCATCCAATAGCAGATTTTGACTTTGTATTTACTAAAGCTTCAAATTTCATTTTATCTTTAAAAAACATTTCTAAGTTATTTGAATCTTCATATGAACACAAAGAAGAACCATTATCATATAGAGGACAAAAATATGTTTCAAAGCCTCTATATGTATTAACTTTATTTATAATTCCCCAATTACTATGATGTCTATCACTATTACCTATTAATGCGTCAAATAAAATCATTTGGAAAATATACTCCATACCATCATAAGCCAAACATTTACTTATCATTTGGAAAGAATATTTTTCGTCACTATATTCATCTATTAATTTTTTCTTGTTGTAAAGAGGATACTTATCCTGTATATAAGTTACTCCTTCGTTTAATGTTTCGTTTTCTTTAATGATGTTATAACTCATTGAGCCAATTCTTCCTTTATATGTACCTATATCAACTTTTGCACATTCTACATCTAATAGTTTTCCAATTTCAGTAGCTAACTTTTCAGCCCAGTATTCTCCTGTTATTATTCCTTTTTCTTTTTCTTTATCTTTTACTTTTGGAAATTTGAAAAGTCCCTTTTCGTTAGTTTCTGGGTTAATTAACCATACTTTTTCACTAGCACCACTACCAAACTTTCCAGAAATTTTATCTTCTATCCAGTTATCAAAGTTTTTAACTTCAATCATTTAATTCCTCCAATCTACAAGTTTTTTATTATCTGTTAATATTTTTCTCCCAAACATTCCTTACTAATTTTAAAGATAATGTTGACAATGTAAAACCAATTACTGGAACTAATGAACTTAAAAGTATATTATCATAATTTCTTACTATAAACGAATATATAATAACTACTATGTAAGTTAAAATACATATGCATATTTTTCTAGTCCAGCTAGTTTCCCATTTTTTATCTAATTCAACTTTTTTATTTCTCTCTTTAATTTTTATTATCTCATTTTGCAATTCTTCATTATTCATTTTTCTAATCTCCTCCTAATGCTTTATCTTTTTTTATTACTTTTAGCATATTTTTATATTTTACTACATCACTAGACAATTCTGTTATTATATTTATTTCTTCATTGCTTATTCCATTGTCTATCAACATTCTATCTCTTTCTTCTCCAGTTAAATAATACCATTTTCTAGCTATTTCATTTATAGTACCTTTTCTTTTGGTTTGTAGTTGATTTTCTCCAAGCATTATTCCATTTTCATATTTTGCATATAAATCTAAAAATATTGTTTCTATTTCTTCTGGTTTTACTTCATATATCTGTAATAGCTCTGGCATTTCTTCTTGTGAAAAAGTATTTTCTCTAATAGCTTCTGCCATTTCAAATAATAATAGTTTTCTTTCTAACCTTTGAACTTCATTCTAACTTTGGATAACACATTCTTCTTCTTTATCATCTATGTAAAATGCTTTCTTAAAATCATCATATTCATCAGGCATATTTTCATCTGTTAATACAGCATACACTTCTTGCATCCAATCTGCATCTAATTTATTTTGTTTTGAATTTCTTCTAATTATGTATTTTTCAATAGCTTCACTCATTGAGATTTGTTCTTTTCTCATATAATCAACAATTCTTTGAATATCAATACTATTTTCTGTCATTAAACGTCTCAATAATAAACCATATTTTTCAAATATCCATTTATTAGGCATATTAGAGCCATTGGTTTGATACTCTTGTTCTGCATCCTCTAATGTTTTTCCATAAGTGTTTATTGCTCTATAAACAAATGAATAATTTAGTCCATTTTCAACACAATATTCTAACAGAGTTTTTCCATTAGCTAATTTTGTATATTCTTGTTTCAGTTTTGTTCTTTTTGAATGAGTTTGATTTTGAACTTTTATTTGCTCTACAGACATTCCTTTATTCATCATATTAATTAACTCTGTATATTTTATTCCTAAAATCAAAGACAAATCATACAAATTAATATCTCTTTTTCTAACTTTTATTTTCTGAGTTTTTTGTCTTTGTATCTTTGCCATAAATACAGCCTTTTCTGTACTGCTATATCTTTTTAAATATCTTATAAGAGTAGTCTCTGCAACGTCTTCATCCCTTGCAATAGCTTTTACTGATTTTAATTCTCCTTTGTATAATACTTTTTCATTTTCTATTGCTTGTAAAGAAGCATTATATAATTCTACTGTGCCTTCAACTGTCTTTGCCTGTTCATAATACTTTACAAATGTTTTCTTACCTATTCCTAATTCTCTTGCTACAGATGTTTTTGTTCTTTTCTCTCCTTTATAATCTATTTTTTCATTTTCGGCTTTTTCCTTAATTTCTAAACAATGCTTTACTGCTTCATAAATATTTTGTGTTCTGTTATAATGAGTTTTTAAAGTATCTCTTTTTATATCTTCTCTTTTAGCAATGGCATCTAATGTTATTTTTTCCCCATAATAATCAATTTTAGATTCATTACATTTTTTTATTGCTTGATATATATCTCCTGTCTGTTCATAATACTTCTTTAATGTTTTAGAATCCTTTATTCCAACTCTTTTAGCTATTGTTTGTATAGCTAATTTTTCCCCATCATATTCTACTAAAGAAGCTTCTTTCTCTTCTAAAATTTTTCTGCATATTTTTTCTGCTTCATATATACTTCCTGCTTGTTCATAATATTTAGTTAGTGTTGTAGCTGTTGTTCCTATTTTTTTAGCAATCGCATTTGTTGATAGCTTTTCTCCATAAAATTCTATTTTTTCTCCTAACATAACTTTCTCCTAATCTCAAGTAATTTCTATTTATTCTTCGCTCTACTTTTATAAACATTAGCTTGATTTCTACATTGTGGACTACAATATTCTGCTTTTAAATTATTTGAAGCAAAGGGTTTGCCATTGTGTTTACACATTTTTACTGTTTTTCTTTCACTTGTTTTATTTAATGCAAACATTGTATCTATTGCAAGCTTTAGAGAATTAAAGTTCTCTCATCTTCACTCTCTTTAGGCTTACAATGGGATTCTTTTGATTTTGAAAATAAAACAATTGCTATTAAACACACTATTACAATTACAAATACAGACAGTAATAATAGAAAAATTGAAGAAAAAGATAGAAAAGACAAGTCTAGTTATAGAACTTTGCTTTTATTTGATGATATTGCAAATATGCTTTTAGATATAAAAGAAAAACAGCAATCTTTCAAAAAAGCTTTTGGTAATAGTTATAGTAAAAAGCATTTGAATTATGTTTTTGTTAAACCTGATGGAAATTGAGTTATGGTGCGAACAACGTAGATATCTACAACTTTTTTCACACCTTTAACGATTGATACAAATATCAATCAATTCATTGTCTTAACTTTAACATAAAATTTATAAACTTTCAAGTATTTTATAAAATCTTTTTGTTGATAAAAGCATAAATTTGTGATAGTATTGGTAGATATAAAGTGAAAAAGGATTTGACAACAATAGTAAATGTTTAGAAGAAACATTAAAAAATTAGAAATAATATTTTTTATTATGTAATAATTAAGAAAGGTGAAAGAGAATGAATGTAGATAAACACTATAATAATTATATAGAGGATGGTAGACTTGAAAAAGATTTGCAACATAAAACAGAATTTATTTTAACAAATTATTGGATTGATAAATATTTAAAAAAGGGAATGAACATATTAGAAATTGGAGCAGGAACAGGAGCTTATTCCCTAATGTTTGCTAAAAAAGGGTATCAAGTTGATTCCTTAGAATTAGTGCAACATAATTTAGATATTTTAAAATCTAAAATTACTTCTGATATGAATATTAACACTGTTCAAGGTAATGCTTTAGATATGTCTATGTATAATGATGATACTTTTGATGTTGTTTTGTGTTTAGGACCATTATATCATTTAGAGAACGAAAATAGAAAAAAATGTATAAAAGAAGCAATTAGAGTTTGTAAACCTAATGGATATTTATTTTTTGCATATATTTCAAATTGTTTGACATTTGTACAAGCTATTGATAAGTATGATAATTACTTGTTAGAAAGTAGAAGTGAATTTAATGATAAATTTGAATTAAGAGATAATAATAATGTTTTTACATACTCTATGCCAGAACAAATAGAAAAAATTATGCAAGATTTCAATATTATAAAATTAAATCATGTATCTTTAGATGGTGTAACTAGATTAATAAAAAATAAAGTAAACAGTTTTTCAAAGGAAGAATTTGAATTATGGATAGATTACTTAAAAGCAACATCCGAAATACAAAGTATTTTAGGTTATAGCGAGCATATTATGTATATCGGTAAAAAGCAAGAAAATTAAAGTAAAAATTATAATGAAAGGGTGTAGCAATAAAATGAAATTAGAAGTGTTAGAAGATAATAATACATTTATAGATATGTATTATTTAGGAGAACCAGCTGTAAGTTATTATATTGAAGATGGAGAGCATAAAATTTTATTTGATACAGGTTATTCAAATGCATTTATAGAAAATGCTAAAAAGATGAATATTGATTTGAATAAAATTAATAAACTTGTTATATCTCATGGACACAATGATCATACAGGAGGACTTAAATATTTTTTTAAAGAAAAAAGAAATGTCGAATTAATTGCTCATCCAGAATGCTTTAATTATAAAGAAGATGATACTGGATTATATATTGGTAGCTCATTGTCAAAAGAAGAACTTTCTAAAGTATGTAAACTAAATTTATCGAAAGAGCCTATTCAAATTAGTGAACATATTACTTATTTAGGTAAGATACCTTCAACCATTGATTTTGAGCCAAGATGTGCGATAGGTAAAAGTATCATTAATGATGAAAAAGTGGCTGATATAATAGAAGATGATTCTGCTATTGTGTATAAAAGTAATAAAGGTTTATTTATTATAACTGGTTGTTCGCATAGTGGAATTTGTAACATCATTGAATATTCTAAAAAGGTTTGTAAGGATGAACGAATATATGGTATTATTGGAGGTTTTCATTTATTTGAAAATGATAACAGATTAGAACATACTATCAAATATTTAAAAGACAATGATATTAAGTTATTATATCCATGTCATTGTATTTCACTTGAATGCAAGATAGAAATTGCAAAACAAATGAAAATATATGAAGTGGGTGTAGGACTAAAACTAGATATTTAAACACTAACATAAATTACAAAGATAGAAAGGTTATTAGAAAATATGGATTTTTTAGAATTAGCAGAGGAAAGATATTCCTGTAGGAGTTTTTCTACAAAGGAAGTAGAAAAAGAAAAAATAGAAAAAATTTTAAAAGTTGCAAAATTAGCTCCAACAGCTAGAAATTTGCAACCACAAAGAGTATTAGTATTAACACAAAAGGAACAATTAGAAAAATTAAATGATTGCACACAATATGGATGGAATGCACCAGTTATTATGATACTCTTTTATGATAACTTGATTTCTTATAAAAGAGATAAGTATGATGAAAAAGAGTTTGGAGATATTGATATTAGCATAGTAACTACACATATGATGTTAGAAATACAAAATTTAGGACTTGGGACAACGTGGATTGGTTCTTTTGATCCTAAAAAGTTAGTTGAAATTTATGAAGTACCCGAAAATTTGATTCCTGTTGCAATACTACCGATTGGATATCCTTCTGAAGAAGCAAAACCAAGCAAACTACATTTTCAAAGAAATGAAACATCAGATTTTGTGTACTGGAATAAAATTCAATAAATTACTTAACAGAGAATTAAGATTTATCCTAATTCTCTGTTACAACTTTTATACATAAATCAATTCACTAAAAACATTTTCTTCTGCTTGTGCTTTAATAGAGTTCATAGTACCCACCCAATAAAGTATATCTGTATTTTTCATTTCTTCGGTCAAGTTGCTTTTAGCTTTTAACTCGCTAATAATCTGTTGCACTCTATTATCTGCTGTTCCTTGTAGTTCTTTTAAATGTGTATTTAATGTTCCATTCATTAGCATTATAGTATATTCTGCTTTTTTGTGTTCTTTCAAATATTTTAACCTCATTCTTCCATACTTATTTAAAATAATTTTTTCTTGTTTAGGCATTGCAAAGTTTGGTATATAATAATTCCCCTCTAAATGATATTCAATGCCTGTTCTTTCATCAATTTTTGTGTTTGGTAATTCATTATTCATAATTTTTTCCTCCTTTTAAAATCTGGTATCATTATTTTTCTTTTTATTCTTCGTTTGCTTGTTTTCATCTGGTATAGTTACTCTTCTAGCAATATTATTTGCAATTTCATTATCATTATCATCAAATATTCCATTCTTATATAAATCATCACTAACAATTTTATAGTTATTATCTTTGTCGTAGCAAATTCTTTTGTGAAAATGACTCATAATACTATGCCAAAAGCCTTTAAATTTTTGTAATTCTTGTTTTAATTTTTCCTTTTCAGTTTGTAATTTACCTATAATCTTGTCTTTAGTAGATAGTTCCTTTTTTAGACTGCCAATTTCATTATCTTTTAGTTCTATTTCATATTTAAGTGAACGATTTTCCTTTTCTATTTCAAAAGCAGAATGCTCAAAATCTTTAATTGCCATATTTAAGTCATTTACACTTC
>CAMUHU010000033.1 GCA_947088765.1 uncultured Clostridium sp.
AATAATAATAATAATATAAAAGTAATTAAATAAAAGAAAAAGAAATATTTTATATAGGTAAAAAAAGTTTTCAAAAATTTTTCCCCTAAACCCCCTAAAATAAATAATTAAAATTATTACATATAAAGAGGAGCGTTGGGCGTTAAGCCCATAAGCGACTCCAACTGCAAAAAGAAAAACAAAACCTGCGATATGCACACGAAGTGGGCATAATTCTTGCGAGATTATCGAGCAAGAATAGCAGGGCTACAAAGAATTACCCTAGAAAGATAATTATAAATAACTGAATATAAAATATTTATTCATTTTTTGCAGTAATCATATACAAACAACCGTTCTTATAGTATAATATATATGGTATATTTTACTAGGAGTGTGTTACAAATGGAGAATAAAGAAATTTTAAATACAATGTATGAACAGATTATGAACGAACTATCCCCAACTAATGAATATCAAGAATTGCAGAATAGATTAGTTACAGATACTGAAACATTTTTGAAAGTGATAGGAGAACAAAACCGTGAAGAATTAAAGAAAATACAAGACATAATTTACAATATGGGAACTGAACAAGGAAAGCAATTATTCTTCAAAGGCTTTTCACTTGCAGTTACATTATTTTTAGAAACAATAAGTAAAGATTAAAGAGATACTATGAGCAGTATCTCTTTTTGCATTTATATTACTTTTTAGAATTGATAATGTAGTTAATTAAATATGAAACCATATCTTTGTCTTTATCTTCAAATGTATCAAATGATTTATTCAAGAAGTTATTTGTACAGATAGAAGAATTTACAAGATTATCAAAAATTGAATTTGTATCAGTATTAAGAGCATTACATATATCAATTAGAGTTGCAACACTTAGACCACTTTCGCCACGTTCAATTAGACTAATAAAGTGTGCAGTTTTACCTATCTTTTCTGCTAATTGTTCTTGTGAAATTCCCTCTAAAGTACGAATTTGTTTTATATTTGCACCTAATATTTTTGCAATATTAGAATTATCTTTCTTTTTCTCCATTTTTCATCATCTCCTATATTGAAATTGTATCAATTAGTAAGTATCACTACCAGTTATTAGTATTCACAAAATGAATAAAAATAGTCATTGATATTTACAGAAACAAAAATTTATGATAGAATGTGAGGTGAAAAATATGTCAAAAGATAAAACAACAGAAGAAAAAGCAAAAACCTTAACTTGTTGGAGATGTGGACGTATTATATGGGAAAATACAAAGACTGGTCATACTGGTTGCTTAAACACAAAGTGTAAAGGCTATTTATGGGGTGCAAAGAATTTAGATAAGGAATACTTAAAACAAGTAAAAAAGCAGTAATTTATATTAGAAAGGGGTTTTAAAAATGTATTCATCATTATACGGAAACGGTAAGTCATGGGCAGAAATGACACCAGAAGAGAACAAAAGGCTTGCCTAATAGTTGTTGGAATATTGGTTATAGGACTTGCAGTTTATGGAATATACTATTACTTTAAGAATAAAAAACATAAATAACTTTGTATATGTTGTTTTTTGTCGAATAATGCTGTAAAATTATAATAGCAAAATAAGGGGGTGGGAAATTGCTAGAAAAAGATAGTAAAGTTGAGATAAATATACCAGTATATGAGATTTTGCTAGTAATAGGAATTTTCACAACAATACTAGGAATGCTAATGATTTTAGGAATAAAAGAAATCGACTTTTTAGGAACATCAATATGGATAAATACGCATTTTGGAGGAATTGTTGCTCCAATAGGATTTGGTTTAATAAGTGGATATGTAACACATAGACTAATTCCAAACATAAAAGGAGCATTTGCATTAGGTTTTGTCATAGGAATAATAGGAATAGTAATTGCCATATGTTTAAGGTTATCAAATAATGGAGGAATTAAGAATGAAAGTAAAAATGAGTAAGAAAATAGTAAAATTAGTAATAGCAATAATGATAATTATATCAGTATCAATTATTGGTATAATTGCATCAAAATTAATAATAAATGAAAGTCTAATAAATCAAACAGAAAAAACACTAAGCGAAATTAACGCAAAGGAATTAGAAAAAAATTTAATAGAAGAATTAAAAAACAGTACCCTTAATGTAAATACATCATCATTAAAAACTATTTTTGGAACAGAGGATACATTTTCAAAAGAATTTAATGGCGTTTCAGCATTAGATTTTGCGTTAAGTTTACGCTACAAAAATGAAAATCCATATAAAGATTATGTATGTGCTTATATAGTTACTGATAAAGCAGAAAATGGTATTGTAGTACCTTGTTTTAAGATAATTAGTGATAATAATGGTAACTTCAAATATATATTATATCTAACAAATTCTAAGTTTAATGTTAGTAATGTAGTGAATAAAGTTTTTAAAAATAAATATAATGTTAATACAATGCTTACTGGAAATAACAAATATTATGATAAATTTGTAGTAAGTGGTAATCAAAAATATCAAGAAAAAATGGAAATATATCTTGGTCTAGCAGATGATGAAAATGCTTTAAATATTGCTAGAGAAATATACCCTAAATTGAAAAATGGAAATGATAATCAAGCAATAAATTGGCTTTCTGATAATAAAGACGCTACATTAGCATTCTTTGGAATAGATAAGTAATTAAAAATAGATATAACCAAGTTCAGTAATGAAAATTGTTACTGGACTTTTTCTTTTGAATAAAGCAGCTAAATTATAATCTGTTATAAAAGTCCCTAGTTTTAAGTTCTAGGAACTATTTAATTAACGTGAGAAACGTCATGTAAGGTTTTTCAGAGAAAAAGTATATACTATATAGGTTACAATGATTTTTGACCTTATTTCTATTTTAAGATATTTGCCTTATGCCACCCATAGCACCAGCTATTTGTATTCCTCCAAACTCTGCCATTTTGGAATCCGACAAATTAGTACAATAAGCTAATGGTAGGCTATCTTTCAATTCTATTTTGTCGTTTTCCCACTCTTCTTGATTTTGTGATACATATAACATACTAAAAAATGCACCAAATATTGTTGGTGTCAATATTGCATGATAGACTAATATTCCTTTTTCTTCTTCAACCTTTTTTACAAGTTCCGTTAAATCTTCTCTATTGCTTACCCAGTATAAAACTGCTGAAAATACTTTGTTCTTATATTCGGAATAGTAAAGTGTATCTTCCTTTTCAAATTCTGTAATAACATTTTCCAGTAATTCGTATTTTTCATGTAATATTTTTAATCGTTCAATAGCTTCTTTCTTTTGTAATGTTCTAATATCTTCTGCCATAAAATTATTCTCCTTTCTTTAAACTTGCTTTTTTAGTTGTGCTTTTGTTAGCTTTAGTTTTGCTACTTTTTACATTTTCTTTCTTTTTAGTGGTAGTTGTTTCTTCTAACGATTTTCTTATTACTGTATATTCCATACCTTGTGTCATTAAAGACGCTTTAAGTGATTTTTCTTTTTCTTCTGCTGATAATTCATTTATATTTGTTGTAGGTGCGTCTTTTGGAAATATTTTATTCTTCTGTATAAATGCACTAACAAATATGTCATGTTCCTTATAAAAACTGTCGATATATACGGAAAGCATATATTTAAACTCAATTTCTTGTGCTTTAGTAAGTTTAGTGAAAAATGATATTTTAGTTCCAAAACGTCTATACAATGGTGCATTATCGAAATAAGCATATAAAATTTGACTGCAAATTCTTTTTTCTGCATCCGTTCTTAATTCAATATTTACAACTTTTGTTTCTTCGTTTTTTATTTCTTCTTCTGTAATTCCGTATTTCTTCATTAGCTTTTCAAGTAGTTTTGTTGCATTTTCTTTTTCTCCAGCAATTCCCCTTTCACTTAATGCTTTTAGTTTCTGTATGATTTCTTTTTTCTCCACTTTAAAATCCCCTTTCATTGATATTTCAGCACTTTCGCTAAATATATTATACTATAACAAAACAAATGTTTCTACAATTTTAAGAAAATATTTTATTTTTTACAAAAATATTTTAATTTAAAGTTCCCCTTTTTCCCTCATTAAGTTTTAAGACCTTGAATTATAAGTGAAGATAGTCTGTAAGCGTTTAAAAGATTATAGGCGAAGTAGTATATACTTAAAAAATAAAAAGGCTTAAAATAGTTCTTCACGTTAAATGTAATCTAACTATTTTCCACCTAGTGCATGATGATAAATCACGAATTGAAAAAATATTATTATAGGAGATAAAAAAGGAGTGATGAAAGATGACTGATTACGGCTAAAAAAGAAAAATGAGATTTTTCGAGCAGTTAGAAACAGTCATTAAGTACACACATTTTCAAGAAAGGGGAATTTTTATGCTAAAAGTAATCAATGAAGATACAGAAGAAGAAATGATTAAAAAGGAAGATACTGACCTAGAGGGAGAATTTTATTATATGTCTACACGTTACAAAAGTTTAATTCCTTTGATAAATGAAGTTAAGGCACAACGTGGAGAATTGCAACAGTTAAAGTCTGCAATAAATAATGTAGATGATAAAGTAGAAAAAGTTATAAAATTTATTAAGGAACATACAAGCGAAGATGACAAAAAGAAAAAATAATTAAAAAGGCAATTCACTATAAAAAGCGAATTGTCTATTTTTTCACACATTTTTGTTTTTCTTTGGTCGACCACGTTTTACTTTGTATGTTGAATTAACTTTGTTTTCAAAATCAAATAGTATTTGCATAAATTCTTCATCATCAACTTGTTTTGTAATATATTTTTCAGTATATATTGATTTCAGTTCTTCAAATACTTTTTCATAAACTTTAGTATTTTTATATTTATTATATAATTGTCTGTAATAGATATATGTTGCAGAAGCATTTTCTTTACGTCTTTTAGTCCAATAACGATTTTTGCAACTAATGTTACTTAAAGGGTCAGTAGTACAAAATATTTGGTCAGTTCTTAAAGGTATAAGATATTTTCCACAATTCTTACATTTTATAATAACTTTACGATTTAATGATAATTGATAAATAGTAACATTAAACAAATCTTGGACGTTTTTTATCTCATAAATATATTTATAAGGAGTTGCACATTTAAAGCCATCTAATTTATAATCAATTTTGGTACTAGGTAATGTTGCCATAATACCAGAAAATTTATTGTTTCTTGTTTCTTCGCTATGTATAAAAGCATTTTCAATTAATTGTTTTCCCTCTAAAAAGTCATTAACAAAATCTGCAACAGCCTTTGAAAGTCTATATAACAGATATTCAATATTATCTTTTTCTTGTAGTTGTTCTTTGTAATTTAGATAAAAAGACATCATTTTTCCACCACGATTTTTTGATTTTTCTAACTTAACAAAGGTTTCTTTTAAATCTTTAAGTTCATTTTGATAAGAAATATAAGACTCTTCCATATAATCTAAGGCACACTTATGAAAAATAATTAGTTTAGGATATAATTTTTCTAATTTACATAGTAATTTTTCGAAAATAGTGTAACAAGTGTTTTTTAATTTTTCCTCTAATTTCTTTCTTTCAGTTATATAACTATTATAATCATCTCTAAATTTATCTTTAAGTATTATATCTTTACTTTTCCCCGTTTCTTTTACTCTGCTTGATAGTTTCATATAGTTACACAAAATAATCTTTTTAATTGATTTACAGTTGTTCATAATCTCAAGTAAAAAAGTTCCAATATCTTGTGAGGGAAAGAGACTCTTTTTAGAATTTTTGTGAGATTCTAAAAAACCTTTTCCTTTCAATGTTTCGATAATTTCTCTTTCATTCGCATAAGGAATAGTATCAATATTTTTTATTTCAAATTCTATATCTACATTTAAAAAATTAAGATAAATCATTTCCATAACTGCCCCCTAATATATACATTTAACCACAGTATAACACAATATATTATAATTAGCAATAATTTTATCCAACGAATAAAAAAAATATTATCTTTTTCTTTTGATAGAATTTTTGATATGGCATAATGAAAATAGAAAAACAAAAACGCGTTTTTAAAAAATGAAAAAATATTTTAAGGAGGAATTAAAAATGGAACAAGAAAAACAAGAAAACTTGTTAAATGAAAATGAAGAAAAAGAAAATATAGGAGAAAACAATTCTCAAAAAGAATTAACCAACTTACCCGAAGAATTACATACAGAAAAATTAACAATGGAAACTGCTGGAGGAATTGACAATTTATATGAGGCATATTTAAAAGGACAAGAAGTAGAATTGCCCCCATGGTTAGCAGAAAAAAGCAAAGAAGAAAGAAAAATCGAAGTCCTACCACAAGAATTATATTTATATCTTAAAAAGAACGACCATATAAAATCTGTAAAGTTAGGAAACTCAAAAGGTATAATACTTTATCATTATGATAAGGACGGGTATTATAAAAAATGGACTGAAAGCGATTGCAAAGCACGTATAAAGAGTTTTATACCAGTTAAAATTAGAAATTCTAGTCAATGGGATAAAGTATATAAAGAATTGATTACTGATTATGCTAATACAAAAGAAAGCGAACTAAATGCTAATGAAGATATTATAAACTTTAAAAATGGAACATTGAATATTAAGACTGGAAAGCTATCGCCACATAGTCCAGATGATTTATGTACGATACAAATTCCATGCAAGTATACTCCTAATTTACCACTAGCAAAAGCACCAGTAACAATGAATTTTTTAAATACTCTTACAAATGGAGAGCAAGAAGATATATGGACAATTTTAGAAATTATAAGTTTAGTAATAAGCAATGTAAAATGTTCAAAGTGTAAGAAATTACTAATTTTATATGGTGCAGGAGATACTGGAAAGAGTCAACTTCGTAAATTAGTAGAAAAACTTTTAGGAGAAGAAAATTGTCATACAATAGGCTTTAACCAAATGAACAGTAAATTTGGTTTAGGTGTAGTTTATGGTAAAAGACTAATTGGCTCTGGAGATATGGAAGGTACAAGAATAGCTGACATTGAAATCTTAAAACAATTAACAGGTGGCGACAGTTTAAATATGGAATTAAAATATGAAAATGCGTTTACTGCTACATATAACGGTTTTGTATGGTCTAACTGCAATGTATTACCAAGTTTTAGTGGCGACCGTGGTAAACACGTATATGAAAGGTTTTTGATACTTTCTTGTGATAATGTAATACCAAAAGAAAAACAAAACCCCAATTTATTAGATGACTTATATGCAGAAAGAGAGGTACTTGTATCAGTTGCAGTTCAATTCTTACAAGATTTAATAAAGAGAAATTACAAAATTACAGAAAGTAAAAGAACTATACAAAATCGTTTTAACTATGAAATTCAAAACGATTCACTAACGTTGTTCTTAAAAGAGTGTTGTGAAATAGGCAAAGAAAGAACAAACATATCATATTTTAAATACAAATATAAAGAATGGTGTAAAGAAAATAACCTTGTGCCTGAAAGACCTAATAGCATTACAGATATTTTAGTAAATGATTTTGGCATTGTTAAAGGAAAGTCTGGTACTGACTATTACGAATTAACTATAAAGGAAGATTAAGAACTTTGGGAATTTAGGGGAAAAATATTTTGAAAGTATCTTTTTATAGAAAAGAAATATACAAAAAGAACTCCCCTACTTCCCCAAGATAAATAATAAATAGTGCTTAAAGCACAAATAAAATATAGGAGGAAAAGAAAATGTATAAAAAATTAGCTTTATTTGAAGAGCCAAACGATAACAGTATATGTGAGGTAACATGGTACGATAATGATAGAAAGGTAGATATTATAACAAGAAAAAATAGAAAGGCAGACTTTTTAAAGCAATATAAAAGAATTTCAGCAGATGAATATTTTAACCCAAGAACTGGTAATGTTGAAAAATATAAACGAAGAGATACTAAAAATAAATCAGTAGCATATAAAAATTTAAAAATTAGTAATCAATATTGTCTTAACACTTTTGAGGGAAACGAAACGGAAAAAATAATTGAATTATACGTTAACAAAAAGATAAAAGATACACACCAATTAACAAATATATTAAGTGATTTTTTGGAAGATTTAAAACAAGAAATCAAACCAGTAATGTATATAAGAGTATTACTTTATAAAGCAAAGCACGAACCTATCTGTCATTTTTGGTTAAAAACAAAAGATAATTCAAAACTAGAAATATCACAAGAATTATTAGAGAAACTTTGGAAAAAGCACGGAACTGTCAAACAAATAGATTTAACAAAAGAAAACCGTGAGGAAAAAGCAGAATATCATTATAACGGTTGTAAAACCGACTGCTATCCTAGAAATATACATATTTTAAGTTGTAGCAGAGATATAAAACCTTTAAGAAAAGAATATTTAACTCGTGTAGAAACAAGAGAAAAACTAAAAGGTTTTGTACCAAAATATCAAAGTGCAACTGTTCAAGTAGAAAAAATTAATGGAGAAGAAATCGAACTACAAAGGACAAGCTATGAAAGTTATGTAAAAGTAAAAGATATAAGAACAGTAAAACTGTATAGAAATACCATACATAAACGATACAAAGGAATAATTATCAAAGGTATATATGCTCATCAGCAAGAGCAGAAACTCCAAAAAGAACTGGAAATAAATCAAAAGTTGCAAGAAGTTCAAGAAATAATGAAACAGAAGAATATTGACAGTCTTGCAGAAATTGAAAGAATAGATAATAAAAACGAATTTAATCTAATATGCAAAAATACAAAAAAGGTTTTACCTTTAAAACATAAAAGCATTGAGGAGATACTTGCCCTAATGAAAACAACGAAAGCAATTGCAGTCGAAAAAAGAAAGGAGGAATTAGACATACAAAGAGATATTGAAAATAAAGCAGATACTCTTGAAAACTTGCTATTGTTAGTAAAGGAAACTAATTGGAATATAAACGAATTAGCAAAAGATAGAAATATACAACTTTCACAAGCAGAAAAAGAGTTTATAAGCAATATGAAAGATGATTATAACCAATATGAAATTCAATTAAATGCAATTGTAAATAGATACAATAGACAAGTTGGAAGAAAAGTAAAAAGAAGAAGAAAAAGAGTTGCAGAACAATATTAAATGTTAAGGGGGCAAAACATAATGTAACAAATATATTTTGCCCTCTGGAAAGGAATTTATAATTATGATACCAAAAAGAACAGAAAATCAAGAAGAATATATTTCCGAACTAGAAATGGAAATTATAAGATTAGAGGACTGGAAAAAAGAGTATGAACAATGGTCGGAATCTGATAAAAAATTTATAGATAAGTTATTAAAGGAAAATAAAGAACTGAAACATAAGTTAATAGTAAGTGAATTAAAAACAAAAATAACTGAACCAAAAAACAATAAAGAAGAAATAATTATAAGAATAATGATAAAGTACATTAAAGATAAGGAAATGCAAAAAAGAGCTGAACTTGTAGTAAAAACTGCAACTAAACTCTCAAAGGAAGATAAAGATTATGTACTAATTGTTGGAGAAGTCCCCTCAAAAGCAATGTGTGTTCGTATACCAATAGAAGAAATTGAACATATTTTTGAAATGCTTGTCATTGCACAAGAAGAAACAACAGAAACTTTATACAATAATGTTAAACTGGAAGAATTACAAACAATGCTAAAGAACTCACAATATAGTTATATGACAGTAAAAGCATTATTTGAACGTGATGAGTGGCAAATAATTGATAAAAGAAATAATCAACTTAGATTTGAAAATATACCAGCAATGGTAGATAACACTATAAGAGAAATTACAAAAAATAAATAAATAAAAATTAAAGAAAGAGGTAAAAAGATATGAATAAGAAAGAATTTTTTAACAAGGATGTACATAATAAAGGAGGAAGAAAAATGAATATAATAGAGCAACACCAAGCATTTTATAATCCTAAATTAGAAGATGAAGAAATGCAGTTAGCAGTAAAAACTGTTAAAGAAAGTATATTTCAAGATACTAAAAAATGGGTAAATAAATTTATATATGAAATGCACTATCCTTCAAAAGATATTCAAGCAATAAATAATGCACTTGAAACAGATACAACTGGAAAATCAAGAAATGAAATTATAAGTGCAGTAATAAAAGAAATAGCTGACAGAAACTATAAAGAAATAAAGAAAATTGAAAATCAAAACTCTAGTAGTGGACTTCATGTAGTAAGAACAAATATAGATGAATGTAGAATAAATGATGAGGTAACAACAATCTTTGAGGGAGATATAGCAACAGCTATACAAGAATTGAATACATACATAGAAAAAGGAACAAAAGTACTAGGAGTAAATATGGTATTTTTGAATATTGAAGATAAAATACCACCAGAAGAACAAGAACAATGCTTGATAGAAATAGAAAAAAGATTAAAATATACAAGATATAATTGGATAAAAATAGAAAGAGTTCCAGAAATAAATAAATGGATAGTTATAGACTGTGTTGACAATAAAATAATATTCCAAGCATCGCCAGAAAAATTGAATAAAATAATGGTATCAATAATAATTGATGAAGAAGAACTAGCAGATAAAAACTGGTCAAAAATTCAAGAATTAAATAATAAACTAGATGTACCAGTAAATATAACAAGAATAGATAAATTAACTTGTAGTTTTATGAAAGAAGATGAGATAGCAAGTATATATGATATAGCAGAAGTAATGCAAATGATATACCAAAAAGAAGTATGGAGAAAAGAAGCAGAACAAAGGGACTTTGAGAAGATACAAAAAATGTTGGAGAACAACCCCGAATACCCAATAAACATGGTAAAAATAGATAGTAATTATTGTGAACTAAGAGAAAAAGGAACTAATAGAGAGATAATATCAGCACTTTCATTTATAGTTAGAACAGAACTAGAACGTATGATAAAAGAAAAAGCAGAAACTAATATAACAGTAGAAGAACAAATTGAAAGATTAGTAAAAATAACAGAAGAATTTAATACAAAAAATAAAAAATAAAAGTAATCAAAGTATTTTAAGAGGGTAAAATTATAAAATTTTTGAAAAACATATCGTAAATGACTAGTCAAAACAAATGTTTTAGTATATACTATATATAGAGGAAAGTATTGAAACAAGCGACTTTCAAAAATAAATACAACAAGTTTTGCCCTCTGGAATAGGAGGAAATAGGAAATGAAAATACGAAATATGACAGTCAAAGAAGTTCAAGAAGAAACTGGAGAAAGTTTACAACGTATTCGCGTTAAGTTACAAAGACGGTCTTGTAGATTATGGAATAGCTTTTAAGTTGCCACGGTAGTGATAAATATACATACGATATTGATACAATAAAGTTTTTTCAAGGAAGAAATAAACCAATACCAGAAAAGTTTATTACAGAAAAAACAACTGAAGAATTAGGAATAATTACTGACCCCTCAACAGTAAACCAATTTATAAGAAGTTGGGGTGGTAAAAGATGAAGTTACCAAGTGGACTAGGTGGAGTTGTTAAAAACGGTGGAAATAGACGCCGTCCATATCAAGCAAGAATTACAATAGGCTATGATGACAACGGAAAGCAACTATATGATACTATTGGTTGGTTTGAGAAAAGAGAAGATGCAATAACTGCACTAATAGATAATAAGAGAAATCCAAAGGACTTTAGCAAGTTAGCAATTACATTTAAAGATTTATATGAAAAATGGAACGCTATTCACTTCCCTACAATTGGAGATAGTGCCGTTAATGGTTACAAAACAGCATACAACTATTGTAAAGAACTTTATGACATACCATTTATAGAGATAACTTTTGGTATGTTACAAGACGTCATTGATAATTCGGGAAAAGATTATTCAATAAAATATTTAATAAGGAGTTTGTTTAATATGATGTATAGATTTGCTAAACGTAAAGAGTTAGTTAAAGAAAAATTAAGTAAAGATTTAGATATAGGAAAGAAAGTTACAAAACATAGAAAGATACCATTTACAGATGAAGAAATACAAACATTATTCGATAATGTAGATAAAATCGAAAATGCTGATACAGTTTTAATACTCATCTTTAGTTGTATGAGAATAAATGAAATGCTAAAGAAAATTGATAATATAAATTTTGATGAAAGATATATGATAAATGGTAGCAAAACAGAAAGTGGAAAAGATAGAGTTATTCCAATAAGTCTTAAAATACTTGACTTTATAAAGAAAAGATATAATACTGAAACAAAATACTTAATAGAAATAGACGGTAAGCCAGTATCTTATAGACAATATATAAATGAAATATGGAATCCGATTATGGAGCAATTAAATATGAACCATACTCCCCATGAGTGCAGACATACACGGAAATTCATTATTAGCAAATGCTGGTGTAGAACAGTTGACACGTAAATACATATTAGGTCATAAAACTACTGATATAGATATTAACGATAGATATACTCATCTACGCATAGAGAAATTAGTTTCAGCTATTGACCTCATATAAAATTAAAAGGAGCAAAAACAATGGGAAATATAAGAAATGGAAAGGTAGATATTGCAGAAATCATTATAAAAGATATGCCAAATGAAACAGAAACACAACAAAGAATAAAATTATATATTCAAACTCATAAAAACAATTGTAATGAATTTCTGTATAATAAGTATGAAAGAGAAACAGTATTCTTAAATACAATAATTAAAACATTGAGGGCAGATTTAGGGGCAGATATTGTAAGGGTACTCGAGAACAATCAAATTGTATTGAAATAACTATTGTGTGAAAGGAACTATATACGGTATAGGTTTATGATTTTAAAACGTCTTAAAACGGAAAATGAAGTGTCTGAAAGTAAATATAAGTTAAATTATGACTGGAATAAGAGATTAAATCTATATTTCCAGTCATTTTTGTTTTATAAATGGAAAATTCAAAAAATGTATGGTAAAATCTTAAAGTATATGATAAAATGTAATTCATTAAATGCTATGAAATGCTTGAAAAATAAGCGAATTTAAGGTGACTACTATGCAAGTACTATGCAAAATAACCCTTAAACCCCTTGATTTAGGTAGAGCGATTATAGTATATAATTAAATCTTTTAAATTTTCTATATTATTCAATATAGTCACACCCTTCATATTTGATTTAATTTTAAGAACTATTGTTTGTATTTTATATTATATTTGCTTGTTTGTCAATAATTTTATTGCAATTTTCTTAGAGTTTTATAAGTACATTTATATATCATAAAACTATCTCCTAAATATTCATTGTAACAATAATTATATTTTATTAAAAATTACTGTTTTTTCTTTCATTGATATTTTACCTACTTCATATCCATATTCTTTGGCTTCTTTCTTATAAGTTAAAAAAGAATGGTCTATATCAAAACCCAAAATATCTCTAATCTCTTCATAAGATAATTTATAATTGTCTTTATTATTTTCTTTTAAATACTTCCATAATGGCTCATATTTACTCATTCTCAAACCCTCTCATAATTTATTTAGTTTTTTTATAAATTCTTTCACAAGATTTACAAGTAATTTTCATTTCGTAACTTGACACCTTTTTATCTAATATTGTAATTAAAGGCTCATTATCTTTTGGACAGCAAAATCTATTTTTTATAATAACTAATTCATCGCCACAAGTTTGACCAATCTTACTATCTGCAAAGTCTAACAACGCACTACCTATACTCCCACAATTACATTTATATTTTAATTCTAACTTATCATAAGTTGAATAGCACAAATAGCCTATATTTTCATTACACTTGTCGCAATACATCCATCCCCCATAATTAGTTGCTAATCTTGTATTTACTAGTTTCTTATTTTTCAATACTCTTGCCATAAATTTATCCTCCCTTAAAGTTGTATAATTCATCCAAAATTATTTCACAATAAATCTGTAAATTGCATATACAACCCATATAATCCAAGAATATGCCCAAGACTCAAACGCAATACTTACTGTTAAATATACAATAGCAACTATTACTGCTATTGTCCAGTTTACTATTCTTTTCTTATCCATAGTTGTTGCCTCCAATTAAATTATTATTTATTTACTAATATATTATCATAAAAGCTAAGTAGTTTTCAATTACTACTTAGCTTTATAAATTATAATTTATTTTTCTACTGGCATATATTTTTCTAAATATTCCTCAACCGCTTCCATATATTCTTTATATACCTTATTATCATTTTGAAGTCCATGCCCCGAATGAGAGCACTCAAAATATTTATAATCTACATTGTATTTCTTATATGTTTCTAATAATCTTTGTGACCCCTTAAATGGCTGAACTTTATCATATTTTCCATAAGCTACTACACTTGGAACTGTATTTTCATCTACCCACATTACTGCTGATATAGGCTTTAATTTTTCTATGTAAGAACCATCGTTAATCATCTCTGGTGTTAGTTCTACTCCACCCATAACTCCAAGTAAATCACTAGCGCCTTTTCTTGCCTCATCTGTATCTTTATCAAAACCATATACATCCCAATCTTCTGCATAAAAACTTGATGGTCCTACCGCTCCGAATAATAATTTTACTGGAACTGGTGATTCTTTAGCATCTCTATAAGCATATATCATTGCTAAACAATGTCCGGCTGATCCACCAGCTATTGCCATTTCGTTTATGTTATAACCATATTCCCTTGCCTTTTCTATAACAATAGGAATAGCTTGTTTTATTTCATTTGCTTGTGTCAATACACTAGCATTATTTGTTTCGTTTCTTAAAGTATAATTGATACCACATGCAACATAGCCTTTTGAACATAGCCAAGAAAGCATTTCAACATCTCCTGATTTATCTCCTGCTGTAAATCCTCCTGCATGTAAATAAACTACTAATCCATAGTTGTTGTTTGAATTATCTTTTGGCAAATATAAGTCAAACTTATTTGCTTCACATTCTCCATAAGAGATATCTGTATATCTTGTGCCTATATCGTCACTCCAAGCAACATTATATTTTTTAGCCCAGTCCGGTTTTATAAAACTTTTTGATGCAATTCCTATAACAAATGAAAATATAAATACTAATATGCAAATAAAAATAAACATTCCTTTTCCTCTTTTCTTTTCCTCACTCATAGTATATTACCTCCAAACATAGTTCCACCCATTAGCAAATTCAAAAATGCTCTAAAAGCTAAACGTCCTAAAACAAATCCTATAATTGCTATAACTCCAATAATAAGCAGTCTTTTCCATGTCATAATAAATTACCTCCTTTTTAGTTGCTTTTATTCCTTGACATTTTTAAAAACAACTGTTATATTACTAACAGTATAAAATATCTTAAATAGAAAATCAATAAAAAAACGCTCAACTGTTAGAAAGATGGTGGAATTATAACAATGGAACTTCGAAGTGAGTTGTCAAAAAAGTATATTTCAGAAGCTCTTATATATTTAATGAGAAAAAAAGATTTTGCAGATATAACAAATAAAGATATTACTGATAAAGCTGGACTTTCGCATATTACCTATTATCGTAATTTCTCTAGCAAAGAAGATATTATAAAATATTATTTAGATGATATAACAAACGAATTTATTAAAAAGAAAAAAGTAAATTATAATCCTAATTATTTTAAGGAATATATAATTACTTTATTTACTCATTTAAAAGAACAAGAAGAAATAGGTTTACTTTTATACAAAGCAAATCTAATTCATTATATTAAAGACGAATTTGATAAAATATTTTCTAACAAAGCTAAAAATAAAAAAGAAGAATACAACTATTATTTTGTATCTGGCGGTCTTTACAACATTTACTATAATTGGCTTATTAGCGGTTGTAAAGAAACACCAGAGGAGTTGGCTAATATGTTCATGGACTTTTTTACGCTTTAAATAAAATTTATTTTTTCCTTTTTGGTTTTGGTATTGGTGTTACTTTTTCTACTTCTATAATAACAGATTTGCAAAAGTCAGCATTATCGATATCTAATACATAATGCTCTTTTGCGCCTTTATATGGACAGCCCACTTCTGCATTTTGCATCATTTCGCTAATACAGTCTAGTTTTTTAACAAAAGGTATATTATCGCAAACTATAATAACTGGTTTATCATTAACATATACCATAAACTCACCAAACATTTTCTTATATCTTATTTCTCCAATACCTTTTATTTGTTCACATACATATTCTATGTATTCATTTGTTGTTGCCATTTTACTATTTCCTTTCAAAATTATAATTTATATAATATTATTTAACACAAATTTACTATTCTTTGAAGTTCTTAATTTCCTCTCCAAATTTCAAAGTATAAATGCTCCATTCCCATATTACATACTACATATTTGTCTTCCCCAATTCTCCAGTACCACCTGACAATTCCTGAACCTACTGTTCCACTAGGCTCACCTATTTCTGATACAAGTTCGTCATAAGTCATATCACTATCAAGATTAAAAAAATAATCTTCTGGAATTTCATTTATTAAATCAGATTTTATATTGTATGGAATCAAGCCCCCAACTCTTTTTGTAGTTGTAGCTGCAACATGTGTCTTAAATTTATTTTTATTATCTTCTTTTTCTATATTATCATCTGCAGGATTAGTATATTTTTCCCACTTAAATACAGTTTTTTTGTCTCCATTTGTATATATATAATTATCTACTAATATTCCTTTATTTTTTTATATAAATTACCTCCATTGTAGTCTTCAGTAAACCTTATAAATGGGCTATTATTAAAAATTTTTGCTTGTAAAGTATCTATTAGCAATATACCTATTAAAATTCCTAAAATAATTAAAATAACACGTAATTTTTTATTCATAATATTGCTTCCTCCGTTTTAATATTCTACAACTCCATAATTCATTTTACTTTTACAATACTAATGCCTTTTTAGGGCAAAAATTTGAACATTTCCCACATCTTATACACTTATCATGGTCTATTGTAGGTGCTTCAAAATCCTTTTGACTTAACGCTCCTACAGGGCAAACATTTACCGCTGGGCACTTGTGATTTTGAGGACAATTTTCTATTACTATTTTTAATTTTTTATCCATAAGTTCTCTCTCCTTTAAAATCATAATTTAAAATAAATATATATACATTTATTTTTAATATATAACTTCTCTAAAAATAGTTTTTACTTTAATACTTTAGTAATTTTTAAACTTACTATATAAAAGACAATTGTTCTTCTTGCTCAGTTCCTTTTTTATATGCTTTTACTATATCACTCATTTCATAAAAAAGTCCATACTTTTTACATTCTTCTTTAAATATTTTCTCTAGATTTCTATTTAACGGATAGCAGAAATAGTTATTTCC
>CAMUHU010000034.1 GCA_947088765.1 uncultured Clostridium sp.
CATATATTTCAATGCTTTCAAAAGATTTTTTTAATAAAAAAATACTAAACTACGGTCAATGAGACTTTAATAAAAGCATTACAAATAGAGAACTTGCTATAGCAAAATCTTAGATAGGTAATAGGTGGTAACAATTCAAATAAAAATGGTCAAAGTCATAGATTTTTCATTATTATTATGATATACTTGTAAAAAGTTACTATAGATAATGGAGGAAATATATGTCAAAAAATGATAACAATATTATAATATATCAAGATGAGGATGGAATTACAAAAGTAAATGTTAGATTTGTAGATGAAGATATATGGCTAAACCAAAATCAAATTGCAGAAATATATAAAACAACACAACAAAATATAAGCTTACATATAATCAATATATATAAAGATAAAGAATTAGACAAAGAATCAACTAACAAGGAATTCTTGTTAGTTCAAAATGAAGGAAATAGACAGGTAAAAAGAAAGATCGACCATTATAATTTAGAAATGATAATATCATTAGGATACAGAGTACAATCACAAGTTGCAACAAGATTTAGAATATGGGCAACCGAGAGATTACATGAATATATGCAAAAAGGTTTTACAATGGATGACGAACGATTAAAACAAGGAGGAAATAGATATTTTAGAGAATTATTACAAAGAATTAGAGACATTCGTTCATCTGAAAGAAATTTTTATCAACAAGTTACAGACATATATGCAACATCAATAGATTATGACCCAAGAGCGGATTTAACAAAAAAATTTTTTGCAACAGTTCAAAATAAATTACATTTTGCAGTTCATGAACATACGGCAGCTGAAATTATATATGAAAGAGTAGATAATGAAAAACCATTTGTAGGAATGACTAATTTTAAAGGAGATTATATAACTATTGATGATGTAAAAATAGCAAAAAATTATTTATCAGAGATAGAATTACAAAGGTTGAATTTATTAGTATCACAATTTTTAGATTTTGCAGAATTGCAAGCTTTAGAACAAAGGGAAATGACAATGATTGATTGGATAAATGAATTAGATAATCAAATAGTACAAAATAAAAGAAAGTTATTAGAAGATAATGGCAAAATATCACATAAAGAAGCAGTAGAAAAGGTAGAAAGAGAATTTGAAATATACAGAGATAGAGAAATGAAACAATTAGAAAGTGATTTCGATAAAATGATGAAAATGTTGAATGAAAGTAATAAATAAGAAGTTAGGAGAAAAGTATAATGATAGGTAAAATTATAACACCCAAAAGTAATAAAGCAGAGGAATTAGTAAAAACTGTATTTGAGAGATTTAATTAACTTTGTTAATTTAGAAGATGATGAGTTAATAAGAAGACCTAGAATATATTTACCTGATTTTGTATTTGAATTTGAGAAAAATAAATATTGTGTTGTAGTTAAAATTCAGTTTTCAGTTTATTTTTTAGGACATATTTTAGAATATTTTTATAAATTATTAAAAAAGGAAAAGAAATTTGGCATAATTGTAATATTAGATAAAGTACCAAAAGAGTATAAAAGACTAATAAAAGAAGAATATAACGTTGAAATATATGATGTATCAAATATTTTATATTTAATACATGATGATGAAAACTTACAGAATGAATTTAATAGTGTAATAGATTTTCCTTTGGATAGTATAACACCACAAGAAGTAGATATAAAAATTAATGCTAAAAAATTATTGAAAAGACAAAAAATGTAGAAAGAGATTACATAGAAAAATTGTCTGATATTAAAGCAGGGCAAGAAGATGCAAAGAAATATGAACAATCGTATTTTAATTGAATACCAAAAGATGGTAAATTTTTGAATTTAGGTTTAAAAAGTGGAAAAATAAGAGAATATGAATTAAAATAATAGGAGGAAAGATAAAATGGTAAAAGTAGTTATTTTAAATGACACAAGAAATTCTAATAAAGATAAATTTGAAAATGATGATGGCTTTTCTGCTTATGTAGAAGTTGAAAACAACAAAATTTTATTTGATGCTGGACCAAGTGAAAAATTTATGAAAAATGCAGAGAAGTTAGGACTAGAGTTAAATAAAGTAGATACAATAATATTAAGTCATGGTCATTATGATCATGGTGATGGACTTCAATATTTTAATAACAAAGCAGAATTTATAGCTCATCCTAATTGTACACTAAAAAGATGGTGGAAAGATGACCATTCACATTACTCAGGAATACAATTAACAAAGGAAGAACTAGAAAATAAATATAATACACATTTTACAAAAGAACCATATAAAATCAATCAAAGTACGTATTATTTAGGAGAAATCACAAGAAAATATCCAATAAAACTTAAAAAATGGGTACTTGAAAATGGACAAAATGATGAGGTGTTAGATGATTCAGGAATGGTCATTAATACTGAAAATGGAATAATAGTAATGCAGGATGTAGCCATAGTGGAATATGTAACATAGTAGAACATGCAAAAAAGGTTACAAACAACAATAAAGTATTAGCTGTAATAGGAGGATTTCATTTAAGGGAAATAGATGAAAATACAAACAAAGTTATTAATTATATGAAAGATAATGTAGAAGAAGTTATATTAGCTCATTGCACAACAGATGATGTTTGCAATAAATTTGTAAATGATTTGGAAGAGAAAATAAAAGTATCTATTACAGAGGTTGGAAAAGAATATCATTTTTAATATTGAAATGGCAAATAGAGCAGGAATTCAAGGAATAGTATTTGAAAATGCAAAACAATTAGAGAAACAACTGAAAGAAATGAATATAATAGTGTAGGGGCACATTGCATGTGCCCTTAAAAAATACTCACATTTTTAATCCTATAAACACATATAATATAACAAATTAAAAATGAAGGGAAGAATATATATGAATGGAAAAGGATTAGATTTTAAACATAAAGAAGTTATAAATATAAAAGATGGAAGAAGATTACGGATATGTGCAAGATGTTACAGCAGACTTAGAGAGTGGAGTCATTACCTCAATAATTGTTCCAGGGAATACCAATAAGATAAACATATTTTTAAACAATAATGAAATAGTAATCCCATGGAAACAAATACGATGTATAGGAGAAGACATAATCTTAGTCGAAGTTGAATCATACTAAGAGTTGAATTATTACTAACAAAATAGCACCAGGAACACCTAATACACTCACAAAAAGAATAGTAATAAAATTCAAACCAATATGAAACCCAAAATAACTACCAACGAAATTTACGATTAAAAGTATAATAGCACCAATCAATGAATTAGCCAAAAGTTTTAACATAAATTTT
Source organism: uncultured Clostridium sp. (assembly GCA_947088765.1). GTDB lineage: Bacteria > Bacillota > Clostridia > TANB77 > CAG-508 > CAKPSH01. Next base: position 3,293 of record CAMUHU010000034.1, read on the forward strand.
AATGGTACTATAAAAATTCTGCATAATATAAACAAAATACATAATCCAGTTAAAAAACCAAGAATTGTATAAATATCCAAGCTAATCACCTCATGATAATAGGTATGTTATAGCTTGGACTTTTAGAACATATAAATATTAAAGTTAAAAATTATTCTTAAAATATATTATCGTAACAGTGTAGGGGCGATTAGCAATCGCCCGCTTCTAGAAGAAAATTCCAAAGAGATTATCCTACCTGATAATCTTCAAAAGATTTTAACTCAAGTTGTTGTAGTCTATCAATAGCAATACCACAAGACTTAGCATTTTTCATTAAATAATCTAACTTAGACTTAGTAGCTTTTATATGATAAGAATAGTAATCAATCATTTCTCCTTCTGCATATTCATAATTACTAGTAGCACTTAATAGCTCAGATTGAGTCTTAAAAATAGAATTAATTAACTCCATATTATGGTTAATATTTTGCGTATTAGAATTGTTTTTATCTTTAAAAAATTTTTTATAAGGCATATATACCTCCTGAAAATTAAAAAATTTATATAAATAGTATTTTATGCAAAAACATGTAAAATATTCATAAAAGATATTTACATTTTCCAGATTTATTATAAAAACAATTGAAAATCATCGGTATCTATTATATAATTATATAAATAAATCCTTAAAAATAAGAAAGGAAAATGGAGTATGGAGGAAAAAATAAAAGTACTAATAAGCGAAGAAGAAATCCAAAAAAGATTATATGAATTAGCAGAACAACTAGATAAAGAATATGAAGGAAAAGAAGTAACAGTAGTATGTGTAATGAGAGGAGGAGTATTTTTTACAGTTGATTTAACTTTAAAAATGAAAACAAAATTAAAATACGAATTCTTAACAATTTCAAGCTATGAAGGAACACAAAGTACAGGAGAAATAAAATTACTAGAAGATTTAAGAGAACCAATAGAAGGTAAGCATGTATTAATATTAGAAGACATAGTAGACTCTGGAAGAAGTATGACATTTTTATTAAACTATTTAAAGAGCAAAAATCCTGCAAGTTTAAAAGTTTGTACATTAGCAGATAAAGCAAGTAGACGTGAATTTGAAGTTCCACTTGACCATGTTGGATTTATAGTGCCAGACAAGTTTATAATTGGATATGGATTTGATATTGATAATAGGTATAGAAATCTTCCATACATAGGATATATAGAGGGGTAAACGATGTTTAACATAGAAAATGAACTAAAAAAATTGCCTGCCAAGCCAGGAGTCTATATAATGCATGACAAAGAAGATAAAATTATATATGTAGGAAAAGCAATATCACTAAAAAATAGAGTTAGACAATACTTTAGAAAAAATAATAAAACAACAAGAATAGAAAAAATGGTCTCATTAGTAGACCATTTTGAGTATATTGTTGTAGAAAACGAAGCAGAAGCCTTAATACTAGAATGTAATTTAATAAAAAAGAATAGACCTAAATTCAATGTACTATTAAAAGATGATAAAACATATCCATACATAAAAATAGATGTAAAATCCCAATACCCTAATGTTTTTATCACAAGAAAGCTAGTAAATGATGGTTCAAAATACTTTGGACCATATGCAAACCCAGGCAGTGCAAAAGAAATGATAAATTTCATAAGAGAAAAATTTAAAATTAGACAATGCAAAAATTTCAAATCAAATAAGAGAGTATGCTTAAACTATCATATAGGAAGATGTTTAGGACCATGTGTAAATAAAGTATCAAGAGAAGAATATATGGAACAAATACATCAGATAGAAATGTTATTAGATGGAAAGATAGATAAAGTTGTAAATAAATTAAAAGAAGAAATGAACAATGCTGCAATATCACAAAACTATGAAACAGCAGCAGAACTAAGAGACAGAATACAAGCAATAGAAAACATATCACAAAGGCAAAAAGTATCAAATACAAATATTAATGATATAGATGTAATAGGACTTGCCAAAAATGAGCTAATAGTATGTATAGAAATATTCTTTGTACGAGGAAGTAAAATGATAGGAAGGGAACACTATTTCTTTGATAACTTAAAAGATATGGAAGACAAAGAAATACTATCAGGATTTATAAAACAATATTATATGAATAATCTAAACATTCCATCAAAAATAATGTTAAGAGAGGAAATAGAAGACAAAGAAAGTATAGAGCAATGGTTAACAAACATATCGGAACGAAAGGTAGAACTAAAATCACCACAAAAAGGAGAAAAGTTAAGATTTATAGAAATGGCAGAACAAAATGCACTCATAACCTTAAATAATAAAGAACAAGACAAATATGATATATTAAGTGAACTAAAAGAAAAATTAAAATTAGAAAAATTGCCAAGAAAAATAGAAAGTTTCGATATATCACATATATCAGGAACCTTTATGGTAGCAGGAATGTGTGTAATGAAAGACGGAAAAATAAACAAAAGTCTATCAAGAAGATTTAGGATAAAAACAGTATTTGGACAAGATGATCCAAGATGTACAGAAGAAGTGGTAACAAGGAGACTAAAACATTCAATAGAAAATCCAAAAGGAGGATTTGGAGAATTACCAGATTTAATATTAGCAGATGGAGGAATAACACAAATAAGAGCAATAAAAACAGCAATAGAAAAATGCCATCTAGAAATTCCAGTATATGGAATGGTAAAAAATGACAAACATCAAACAAGAGCATTAATAGGTGAAGACAGAAAAGAAATAGAAATATCAGAAAAACTATTCAACACAATAACAACATTTCAAGACACAGTACATGAAACAGCAATAGAATATCATAGAAAACTAAGAGAAGAAGCGGTAACAAAATCAGTATTAGACGAAATAGAAGGAATCGGAGAAAAAAAGAAACAAGCATTATTACAAGAATTTGGAACAGTAGAAAAAATAAAAAATGCAACAATAGGAGAATTGACCAAGGTAAAAGGAATAAATGAGCAATTAGCAAATGAAATTTTAAACAAATTAAAATAGAAAAAATACAATAGGCAAAATTTATAATTAGATGTTGTAGGGGCGATTATTAATCGCCCGTCCTTAGACGAAAATACTTAAAAATAGAAATGGGTACATACCTTTGGATTGAATTATGGAAAAATTATGAAAAAGGTCATAATTTGTTGATTTTAGAATTAATTAATGGTAACATATATATGGAGGAATAAACTAATGAAGTTACAACATTTAATAATAGTATTTTTAGTAATAATGTTACCAATGGCACTAATAATGTCACAATATACAGGTTTACAAATAGATACATTAGCAACAAAAACAAAATATGATACAGCTCTACTAGGAGCAACATTTGATACTATGGCAGCATTTGAGCTAAACACAATAAATGGTGATAAATCTTCAGTAATAGGTGAGGAAATAAGGGATTTAGAAGCGGTAATTTCAACTTTTTCTACAAGTCTATCATCAAGTATGGGATTATCTGGTGCATCAAATAATTACATACTAAGCTATGTACCAGCAATAGTATTTGGATTATATGATGGATACTATATATATGCACAAAATGATAAAGGGACAGGAGCAGAATTAAAACCATATGTATATTATACAAAAACTTATAATAATGGTAATAATATCAATATTACAATAGCATATTCATTAGACAATTATGTATCAATATATGGAACATATGGAAATAATCAAACAATATCAGCATCAGGATACTTAGTAGTACCAGAGTATATTGATGTATCACCAGACTTTGCATATGTTAGAACTAAAGATGAAAAAGGAGATGTAATAACAAAAGTAATTAATCCAGGAGGACAATCAAAAATAAAATATAAAGGTTATGATATAATTCCAGAAACAATTTATAATAACAAAATTGAATCAGGAACAAATAGAATAAATCAGTCAAAGTATACAACAGATGCGATGATGTATTATTATGAAGCAAAGCAATTTACAGATTTATATAATATAGTTATAAGTAAATTAAGTACTGATGATCAAGAAATTTTATTAATAGATAGAAATAATGACCCAGAAAATGAGGAATCAGCATTTATGAATGAAAAAATAAATGTAATGAAAGATTCCATAACTACAAACTTAAATAATGCAATATATAATTATGAAGGGAGAACATCAGAAACTTATGAAATGCCACAACTAACAGGAGAAGATTGGGAGAAAATATTAAATAATGTATCAGTAACAGCCTTTTTAAAAGATGTACCAATAGGAACTACTACCTATAATAATTATGTAGTAGTTAATAGTACAACAAATCAAAAATATAGTAGTGCAAAAGCAATAGATTTTATTGAGTATGATAATAGTGCGGGAATGAAATCAAAGGGATATTATCATAAAATAACTTGTGATGAATTACTGGGAAATATAAATAGTAATATTGAAATTATAGGATATGCTTCAGTAGAATTTGAGAGATATAGATATACTAAAGGTAATTCAAATGATTATTATTACTATTATAAGCATAACGAATATGCGGATTATGACTGTGAAATTGAAACAATAGAAAATCAAAACGTATACACAATGGAAAAATATATAAAAGAAAAAAGAATTAATAATAGGAATTTAGATTTAGACATACAAAAAAAGGTATTAAAATCATATTATACAGCAGTAGGAAGAATTAGATATGGTTTAGTAAAAGCATCATCATATATTAATTTAGATGATACTACAAAGAACTTTACAGTAAATTATCATTTAGAAGGAGGAAGATGGCAAGATAATACAAGCAATACAAAATCGATAACAAGTACAGTTGGAAGGCTACAAGTAATATCAGAGATACCACAAAAAAGTTCAAAAGTTTTTGAAGGATGGTCAAGCATACAAGGAGCAACAGAAGCAGAAGCAAAAGTAGGAGATACAATGTATGGAAGTGCAGGAAAAACAATAGACTTATATGCAGTATGGAAAAATCCATAAAAAATTATTAAAAATTTATGAATAAAATCAAATAACCCATCATATATATTATAAAAGAGGTGTTATATATATGAAGAGGTTATTTGATTTTAATTTAAGAGTATGGAAAAAGATGAAGGAGAATAAACTATTATCAATGGCATTAGGGGTATTTGTAGCATTTTCAGTAATTAATAGTTTATTAATCTATAATTTTGTACAAGTATTAACTAGAATTTAGAGGTTAGAGATTAGAAATTAGAGAGAATAATTTTAAAAACCATACATATTCGAATTGTAGGGGCGATTAGCAATCGCCCGTTCTAACAAAGGCTTGCTAAAATATTATATTTTTAAGCATGTTCTTCGAAGGGCGGACGATTAATAATTGTCCCTACACTTTCTTTACTATTTCTAAGTACTACTTTCTATTTTGTAATATGATTAAACTTTCATGATTAATATAATTATCTCATTGATTTTATTGTAAATGTATTGTAAAATAGAGACATAAAATTTAAGGAGATAAAACATGTCAGAATTTGTGCATTTACATATACACAGTGAATTTAGTCTACTAGATGGAGCAAATAGAATAAAAGACTTACCAGTAAGAGCGAAGGAGCTAGGAATGAAGGCAATAGCTATAACAGACCATGGAGTCATGTATGGAGCAATTGACTTTTATAAAGCATGTAAAAAAGAAGGAATAAAACCAATTATAGGTTGTGAATGTTATGTTGCAAAAAGAAGTAGATTTAATAAGGACTCAGGAGTAGATAATACATATAATCATTTAATATTACTTGCCAAAAATAATGAAGGATATAAAAACTTAAGCAAAATGGTTTCCCTTAGCTTTGTTGAAGGATATTATTATAAACCAAGAATAGACAAAGAACTACTAGAAAAATATCATGAAGGAGTTATTGCACTAAGTGCATGTTTAGCAGGAGAGGTAAATCAATATATATTAGAAAACAACATAGAAAAAGCAGAAGAAACAGCACTATGGTTCAAAAAGATATTTGGAAAAGATTATTATCTAGAAATACAAAACAATGGTATAAAAGAACAAGTATTAGTAAATCAGAAATTAATAGAAATGTCTAAAAAATTAGATATTCCACTTGTGGCAACAAATGATGCACACTATTTAAAAAAAGAAGATGCCTATAATCATGAAGTATTATTATGTATTCAAACAGGAAAACGAATGATAGATGAAGACAGAATGAGATTTGATACAGACGAATTATATGTAAAAAGCCCAGAAGAAATGAGTGAATACTTTAAAAATATACCAGAAGCAATAGAAAACACAGTAAAAATTGCAAATGAATGTAATGTAGAATTTGAATTTGGAAATACAAAATTACCAAATTATGATGTACCAGAAGGATTTGCAACACACTACGATTTTTTCAAAAAATTATGTGATGATGGTATAAAGAATAGATATGGAGAAAATCCATCAAAAGAAATATTAGAAAGAGAAGAATACGAGCTTTCAGTAATCTCCAAAATGGGATATGTAGATTATTATTTAATAGTATGGGACTTTATAGACTATGCAAAAAGAAATGGAATACCAGTAGGACCAGGACGTGGTTCAGGAGCAGGTTCAATTTTAGCATATGCAATAGGAATAACAGACATAGACCCAATAAAATATAATTTACTATTCGAAAGATTTTTAAATCCAGAAAGAATAAGTATGCCTGACTTTGATGTAGACTTTTCAGATGAAAAAAGACAACAAGTCATAGATTATGTTTCAAGAAAATATGGAGCAGATCATGTATCTCAAATTATAACATTTGGAACAATGTCTGCAAGAATGGTCATAAGAGATGTTGGAAGGGCTCTAGACTTTCCATATGCTGATACAGATAAACTAGCCAAAATGGTACCAAACGAATTACATATAACAATACAAAAAGCAATGGAAGAAAACAGAGAGCTAAAAGAACTATATGATAATGATGAAAGAATAAAAAAATTACTAGATATAGCTATGGCATTAGAAGGAATGCCAAGACAGGCATCAACACATGCTTGTGGAGTTGTTATAACAAAAGACCCAGTAGACACATATGTACCATTACATGTAAAAGATGGAACTGTTGCAACGCAATATATAATGACAACATTAGAAGAACTAGGACTATTAAAAATGGACTTTCTAGGCTTAAGAACATTAACAGTTATAGATGATGCAACGAGAATGATAAAAGAAAATAAAGGAATAGATGTACAATATGATGAAGAAATGAAAGATCCAAATGTATATAAATTATGGTGTGAAGGAAAGACAATAGGAATATTCCAATTTGAAAGTGCAGGAATGACTAGATTTATGAAAGAACTAAAACCAGACAGTTTAGAAGACATCATAGCTGGAGTTTCATTATACAGACCAGGACCAATGGATCAAATTTCAAGATACATTCAAAATAAACTAGATTCAGAACACGCAGTATATACGCATCCAGCACTAATACCAATATTAAATGTAACATATGGATGTATGGTATATCAAGAACAGGTTATGCAAATTGTACGTGATTTAGCAGGATACTCACTTGGTAGAGCAGACTTAGTTAGACGTGCAATGGGAAAGAAAAAACTAGATGTAATGGCAAAAGAAAGAGAAATATTTATAAATGGTGAAACAGATGAAAACGGAAATGTAATAGTTCCAGGTTGTGTCAGAAATGGAATAACAGCAGAAGACGCAAATAAAATATTTGATGAAATGGCAGAATTTGCGAAATATGCTTTTAATAAATCACATGCAGCAGCATATGCAGTAGTAGCATATAGAACAGCATATTTAAAAGCATACTATCCAGAAGAATTTATGGCAGCAACCTTAAACAGTTACTTAGGAAACTTAGACAGAGTGCCAATGTATATAGATGAATGCAAAAATATAAATATACAAATACTAAAGCCAGATATAAATAAAAGTAAAACAAAATTCACAGTAGAAGAAGGAAAAATAAGATTTGGACTAGGAAGCATAAAAAATGTTGGAACAGCAGTTGTAGATATCATTGTGGAAAACAGAGAAAAACATGGAGATTACAAAAGTTTAGATGATTTCTGTGAAAGACTAAAAGATGAATCAGTAAATAAAAAATGTATAGAGAGCTTAATAAAAGCAGGTACATTTGATGAATTTGGAATATCAAGAAGCACACTACTTGCATCATACGAAAATATCATAGATACTATACAATCAGAAAGTAGAAAAAGTTTTCAAGGTCAAGTAAGTATGTTTGACTTAGGGGGAGAAGGAGACAGCAAACAAGAATTAAATGATTTAAAATACACATATAATTTCATAAAGGAATTTTCAGAAAAAGAACTTTTAGCAATGGAAAAGGAAATGCTAGGAATATATATATCAGGACACCCATTAGAGAAATTAAGACAAGAAATAGAAAAACAAACAAACATAAACACAATAGAAATAGAAGAACTTTTAGAACAAATAGAAAATGGAGAAGACACAAACTATAAAGATGGACAAACAGTTAAATATGCAGGAATAATATCAAATATAAAAAAGAAATACACGAAAAATAATACACTAATGGCATTTGTTACAATAGAAGATTTATATGGAACTACAGAAGTAATAGTATTTGAAAGCTGTTATCAGAAATCTGCAAACTATCTAATGGTAGACAATGTAGTACTAGTAACTGGAAGGTTAAGTATAAGGGAAGACACAAATATCTCAATAGTAGCAAATGATATAACAGAATTGACCAAGAAAGATACTGTAACACTAAAACTAGACATAACAGGATTAGATGAAGAAACAAAAGAAAAATTAAGAGGAGCAATAAGATTTTTTACAGGAGAAAGAAATAATCTTCCAGTACAAATAATAGATGGTGAAGAAATAAAACCATGTGGAGGAATTTTCTCAAATAGAAACACAATTCAACAATTTAAGGACATATTAGGAGAAGACAGAGTAAAGGTATAATTTAAATATTTACTTGACACTTACAAACGATTGTTTTATAATATATAAGAATTTACAGAGATTGGAAGTGGTATTATGAGTAAAGAACTTATACAAACGCAAATGAATGTGCATAATAGACAAGTAAGAGTTATGAGAGTAGATAATGTGGATTATATATCTTTAACTGATTTAGCAAAATATCAAAATGAAAATGATCCATCTGGAGTTATACGCAATTGGATGTCAAATAAAAATTCATTTGATTTTTATAACCTTTGGGAAGAATTGCACAATGAAAATTTTAATTCCGTGGAATCACATAGAATTAAAATTGATGAAGTTGGTTATAATCGTTTTACTATGACACCAAATCGTTGGAAGAAAGACTTTAATGCTATTGGTATTATTCCAAATGGAAAGAAAAAAATCCTACTTTAGAAGGTAATATGCGAGATTATGCTAATATTCTTCAGCTAGTAATTTTAAGTAATTTAGAAAATCTAAATGCAGAAATGATAGAACAAGGAATCCCTCAAAAATCAAGACTTGAAAGCTTGAATAAAATAGCTAAAAAGCAATATGATATTTTACAAGATAGTAATAGTATAAAAAGAATTGAAGCTTTAGATGATAGTAATCTTAAAAGATTAAAATCATAAAAACTTCTTCTCTTATTTCATCTGGAAGTTCTTTTAGAAACATTTCATCTTCTGCTTTCCTCTGCTGTCTAAGTTTTTTCATTTCAGCATCAATAAATTTTTCGTTATCGTGCATCCATTTTAAACGTTGATCTTCAGTCAATCTCGATGATACTTGTTGCATTTTTTTGATATTACTCTCAGAATCCATAGTTATCCCTCCTTGTAGTCGTTTTATAACTTAATGATATTTGCACTTGGCAAAAAAATAAAAGCACAAATACATTTTATCATGATTTTATGTAGATGACAATGCTTATTCAAAAAACTATTATTCTTTAGTTACAGGATAATAGTTTTACATATATAAAATTAGGAAATATAGATATATAAATATTTACTTATATCTCAGTTGCCTTACATATATAACAAATTCTAATGAAATATTATGAGCCTCTTTCACTTAGTCCTCATTGCATTCGACGTGAACAACCCTCATAATATTTCAAAAGAATTTTTAAATATATTCCAGTCAAATTCGATACTGCGTAAATATTTATATATCTATATTTTTAGCACTTTTTATTTAAATAATTGTTATCTAGAAACGTTATTTAAGTATTTTCTTACTAGTATCTATCAATATTTTTAAATACAAATTTATTAAAACCAATTAAAAATTTAATTTAACGGAATATCGTGAAATTAAAATAAATGAAATAGGAACATCATCTTATACAATGAGTCCTAAACAATGGATATTGTCCGTATCTTCGAAGAAATTACTTAAAAATATGATTAAATTTCAATGAAAACATGTATAATAATATTGACAAATTTCATCAATAGGTATATACTAAGTATATACAGACAGATAACTAAAACAAATCTTTTTAATAGGTTTGTGCTAAGAAAGGAATGATATAAGAATGACAACAAATATTCAAAAATGGGGAAATAGTCAAGGTGTAAGAATACCTAAAATATTATTAGATACTGTAAAATGGAATGAAAATGAACAAATAGTTATTTTAGTAGAAGATAATAAACTTGTAATAGAAAAAGCGAATAATAAAAAAAGAAAGAATATAAAAGAATTATTTGAAAATTATGAAGGAGAATATGAACCAGTACAAATTGACTGGGGAAATCCAGTAGGAGAAGAAATATGGTAAAACAAGGAACAATTATAAAAGTAAACTTTAATCCTCAATCAGGTCATGAACAAGCAGGATACAGACCAGCAGTAGTTATAAGTAATGATATTTTTAATGAAAAGACAAATTTAACTATTGTTTGTCCAATAACAAATACAAATACAAATAATCATTTTCCTTTGCATATTCCTTTAGATGAAAGAACAAAGACAACAGGAGTAATACTATGTGAACATATAAAAGCGATAGACTTAAATACTAGAAAGTATCAAGTAATAGAGAAATTACCAGATGATATTACAGATAATGTAATAGATATAATTTATTCAGAGATAGAAAAGATATAGTGAAAATTTATACAAAATAGAGCAACAAATAAAAAGGAACAGAAATGTTCCTTTTTATTTGTTGCTCTATTTTGCATGTCATATAATGTCGATGTTTTCTTATAAATCGGCAAAACTTCCCCAGTTTCGCTATTGGAAAATATTACCAAAATATGTATAATAATTATATGTAAAAGGAGTGAGGTTATGAATATAAAATATGATGAAGTGGACAAGCTACTTACTTGCCAAATTACAGAAGAAATAGACCACCATACCACAGAAAAGATAAGGAGGATTTTAGACGATGAAATTGAGAGATATATTCCTAAAAGGATGGTATTTGACTTTGATAAGGTTTCTTTTATGGATAGTGCCGGAATCGGAATGATTTTAGGTAGATATAAAATGATGAGAATGCTAGGAGGTAGCATGGAAATGATTAATGTAAATTCAAATGTTAGAAAGATTTTTGAAATGAGTGGCATTCCAAAAATAATACAAATAAAATAAAGTTAAAAAATAACATATAAATCCAATTGGCATACGAATAGAAATGTCATATGAGAAAGGAAAAAATTAAAATGGAAAATAAAGTGAAATTAGAACTAATGAGTAAATCTTCAAACGAGGCATTTGCAAGAATTGCGATAGCTGCTTTTGTAGCACAATTAGATCCTAGCCTAGAAGAAATTGCAGACATAAAAACAGCAGTATCAGAAGCGGTAACAAATTGCATAATCCATGGCTATGAAGAAAAAGAAGGATTAATATACATAACCTGTATTATAAACAATAGAGAAGTAACAATAGAAATAAAAGACAATGGTATAGGAATTGAAAATATAGACATGGCAAAAGAGCCATTATACACATCAAAACCAGAATTAGAAAGGTCAGGAATGGGATTTACAATAATGGAAAGTTTCATGGATGAAATGAAAATTGAGTCTATTGTAGGAATGGGAACAAAAGTTACCATGAAAAAAGTAATCAAATAAAATACAAAGGATTGATATTGGAATGTATGAGAACAATATTGAAGATATAAAAAAGGCTCAAATGCGGTGATGAAACAGCAATGACCAAATTAGTAAAAGATAATCAAGGATTAATATGGAGTATAGTAAAAAGATTTACAGGAAGAAATTATGAAACAGAAGACTTGTACCAAATAGGATGTATGGGATTTATAAAAGCGATAAAAAGATTTGATACAAGTTTTGAAGTACAAATTTCAACATATGCAGTACCATACATATTAGGAGAAATTAAAAAATTCATAAGAGATGATGGAATAATAAAAGTAAGTAGAAGTGTAAAAGAGCTAGGAATAAAAATAAAGCAATTACAGAGTGAATATCTAAAAAAGAACCATGAAGAAATAAATATTGCACAAATATCTAAAGAACTAAAAGTTGATAAAGAAGAGATAATATTTGCTATGGAAGCACAAAGGCCAGTTGAGTCTATATATCAAGATGAAAACAATGATGATAATGACAAAAGAGAATTACTATCAAAGATACCAGTAGAAACAAATCAGGAACTAAAAATAATTAATAATATGGCACTAAAGCAAGTCATTGGAAATCTTAATGCAAGAGAAAAACAAATAATAATATTAAGATTCTACAAAGACAAAACGCAAACAGAAGTCGGAAAAATGCTAGGAATTTCGCAAGTACAGGTATCTAGAATGGAAAAAAATGTATTAGAAAAAATGAAACAGAGGTTGGAGGCATAATGAAAAAGATAATTATATTTATAATATTGATAATACTTTTATGTTTTTTAATACCTATACTATTTACACAGAAATTTGAAACAATACAGATATTTTCCGAAGAAAAAAAGGTAGAAGAACTAAAAGTAGACACATCATATAACTATAATGACTATACAACAGTAAAATTATTACATACAAGTAGTAATGAAATTGAAGAAGTCAATTTAGATGAATACATGTGTAATGTAGTATCTGCCGAAATACCAGCAAAATATAATATAGAGGCACTAAAAGCACAAGCAGTTGTTGCAAGAACATATACAATATATACAATAATAAGAAATGCAGGAAAGCATGGAGAAGCGGATATATGTGACTCATCAACCTGTTGTCAAGCATGGATATCCAAAGAAAATAGACTATCAAAATGGGCAGAAGACGAAAGAGAAGAATACTGGAACAAAATAGTAGAAGCAGTAAATACGACAATAGGAGAAATAGTAACATATAATGGAGAAATCATAAATGCATTTTATCATGCAAACAGTGGAGGAAAAACAGAAATGGCATCAGGAGTATGGGGGCGGAAAAGACTATCCATACTTACAAAGTGTAGAAACAGCACGGAGAAGAAGGATACGAGCAATATAGTTCAGAGATAAATATTACATATACAGAATTAGCAAAAAAAATGAAAGAAAAATACAATAACTTCGAATTTGGAGCAGAAAGAACGATACAAATACATGAATACACAGAAGGAGGAAGAGTAAAAACAATACAAATAGGAAATATCAATTTAGCAGGAACAGAGCTAAGAAGCATACTAGGATTAAAATCAGCAAACTTTCAAATCACAACACAAGGAGAAAACATAAACATCAAAGTAACTGGATATGGACATGGAGTACGGAATGAGCCAAACAGGAGCAGATGCACTAGCAAACCAAGGGCAAACCTATAAAGAAATTATAAAACATTATTACACTGGCGTTGAAGTTGTAAACATAACATAATGTCGTGAAAAATTTACGCAGTAAATTTTACTCGACCCATATTATGGAAGAGAAATAGAGAACTAGAAGAAACAGACATAACATAATGTCGTGAAAAATTTACGCAGTAAATTTTACTCGACCCATATTA
>CAMUHU010000035.1 GCA_947088765.1 uncultured Clostridium sp.
AAAACCGAATTAATAGTAAAATACAACATAAAAGTAACAAACACAGGAGAACTAGAAGGAAGCAGTAAAATACTAGAACAAATCCCAGGAGGATATGAAATAGTAAACTTACCAGAATACTGGAAAGTAAATAGAGACGGAAACCTAGAAACAAAGGTAGAATTAGAAGCAGGAGAAAGCAAAAACCTAGAAGTAATATTAAGATGGGAAAACAATGAAAACAACCTAGGAGCAAAAACAAACATAGCAAAAATAGAAGAAACAAAAAACATAGCAGAATTTAGAGACACAAACGAAAGTGACAACAAAGGAGAAGCAACAATAGTAATAAGCATAAAAACGGGCGAAGTAGTAAGTGTAATAATAATAATGATGATAATAATATCATTAGGAATCAGTAGCTATATAATAATAAAAACAATAAGAAGAAAAGAACCAGACATAAAAGACATAAAATTTATAAAATAAACAACAAAAAACAACGACATTGTCGTTGTTTTTTGTTGTTTATTTACATATGTTGAAATAGATAATTAATTCCACCATTAGCGATAGCAGTTAAAGAAAGAATAATTATACCAGCTGTAACAACACCTAAAGCTAAAGGTAAAAAAGCCTTCTTTGGTGGTAAATCTAAGAAATTTGCTATAAGAGAACCAGTCCATGCACCTGTTACAGGTAAAGGAATTGCTACGAATAGAAATAAAGCGAAGAAAGTTGCTGTTTGAAGCTTTGGGTTTTCAGCGATTTTTTTATTAGCCTTTTCTGTAGCAAAATCTATTATTTTTTTAAAAGGTTTGAACCTACCAAAAAAATTAAACAATGGTTTAATATATTTTACAATAAAGAATATTGGAATACAATTACCAATTACTGCTAAAATAAAAGCTTCTATATAAGTTAAATGAAAAGTAAAAACTGCGACTGGAATTGCGCCACGCAATTCAATAATTGGAACCATACTTATAATAATAGTAAATAAATATTTAACAAAAACACTTTCTAACATCAAAAAACCTCCAAATATATATTATAATTTTTATTTTGTTATTCAATTTTTTATCTTAGAGTCACTGTAATAATAGTTCCCTCCTCTACAGAACTATCCTTTGGTACATCCTGAGAAGCAACAGTTCCACTACCAATGAATTTTAAATTTAGATTTAGGTTTGAAAGTAAGCCTCTAGCTTGAGCCAAAGTATTACCAGTTAAATCAGGAACAGTTACAGATGTCCTAACTGAATTTTGTTTAGTATATAAAGCGACAGTTGAATTTTTATATAAAGATGTTCCAGCTGGAGGAACTTGTTCTGCAACTAGTGTAGAATTTGGATCTTCAGTACTAGAGCAACTAACCTTTAAACCAGAGTTATTTAATATTTTTGCAGCCTCTGTTAAAGTCTTATTAGTTACAGGAGGAACAGAAACTAAGTCTGTAGAAGAAGCCACACCAGCTTCACCTGCAACAATTCCCATATATGGAAGTATCTCTGATAACATCTTTGATACTATTGGGGCAACCAAAGTACTACCATAAGAACTTGAGGTTTGTGGGTCATATAAAACAGTAAGTAATACTATTTCTGCCTCATTTGAAGGTGCAATAGCTACAAAAGAAACAGAAGAAATATTATATTTACTACCTGATAAAGAAGTACCTTCAGCTGTACCAGTTTTTCCACCTATTGTATATCCTTGAACAGCTCCTTTTTTCCCACCACCATCAGTAACAACATATTCCATAATATTTCTAACCTTTGCAGCAGTTTCTTCAGAAATAACAGTACGTACAGGGACAGAATCAATAGTAGTTACATTTTTAGAATCTGAATTTGTAGATACTACTTGTTTAACAATTTTAGGTTGCATTAATTTTCCACCATTTGCTATAGAAGATATGGCAGTAACTAATTGTAAAGGTGTAATTTTAAACCTTTGACCAAAAGATAATGTTGCAAGTTCAACAGGACCAACAGCAGATTGATTAAAGAATATACTAGAAGCCTCACCTGTTGTATCAATACCAGATTTATCAAACAATCCAAAGGCTTTAAAATATTTATAAAGAGTATTAGTACCTATTCTTTGACCTAATTGTATAAACGCTGAGTTACAAGAATGACCAACAGCCTGCTTTAATGTTTGTGAACCATGAACCTCATGAGAAGCACATCTAATTTTCCTATCAGCAACTTGTATTGAACCTGTACATACAAAATCATTAGGTATATCTTCTTTAGTTATATTCTCTTCAAGAGCAATTGCAGTCATTATAGTTTTAAAAGTAGAACCAGGTTCATAAGGCATAGAAACATTCTTATCTATCCATCTTTGATATAATGTATTTGTTTTGTCTGTGGGAGACATTGTAGAAGTATCAATATCAGTAATAGTAAAAGGGTCATTCAAATTATATGAAGGATAAGTAGCCATTCCTAATATATCTCCAGTATTAGGATTCATAGCTATAGCACTTCCACCTGAAGCCCTAGCCTGAGAAACACCTTCTGCCAAATATTTTTCCATAATGCTTTGTATATTAACATCTATAGTAAGATATAAATCGCTACCATTTTCAACCTCAATATATTGGCTAGCATCACTAGAAATCTCGCTATTATGTACATCGCCAGTAGTTACTATTTTACCGGCAAGACCAGTAAGGGTAGAATTCCACTTAGCCTCTATACCATATAATCCCTGACTATCTGTTCCAGTAAAACCTATTATATGAGCAGCAAGTGTATCATATGGATAATATCTTTTTGTATCTTCATCTATATTTATGCCAGAACTAATTTTTTTATTATCAGTCATCCAAGTTTTTAGCAAAGAAACCTTATCTTGTTCAACCTTTTTTGCAATAGTCACAACAGAGGATGTGCTGTTAACTTGTGAAAGAGTAGTATCATAATCTAATTGAAAAATATCAGATAAAGCTCTAGCAACTGTCTCCTTATTTTCACTTTTAATTTTAGAGGGATTAATACTCACAGTATCAACAGCTGCACTGATCGCAAGAGCTTTTCCATTAGCATCATATATAGAACCTCTTTTAGGACTTATTATGTCATTTAATGTTTGTTGACGAGAAGCTAACTCTTTAAGCCTATTACCATCAATAAACTGAAGCCAAGCAATTCTTGCTAATAAAAATACAAGTAGGATACATGCAAACAGAGAAAAAAAAGCTATTTTCCTTGTTGGTACAGGTCTATAAATATTAGAATTCTTTTGTTTATTTTTTTTACCCATTATATATATAATCCTCAATCTTTCTACAATTTATATCAAATATTTTATAATAACAAACATTAAAAATCAAGTAATGTACAAAAAATTCACAAATCATTATATTGCAACTTTTTGTAATTTGTTATATTATATATTAAAAATGAAAATTATGGAGGAAATCAATTAAAAATGAAAGAAAAAGAGGTAGAAAGATTAACAGAGTTAAAAAAAATAGAAAATGATATATATAAAAACGATTCAAATATAAAATATATATGTGGAATAGACGAAGCTGGACGTGGACCACTAGCAGGACCTGTAGTAGTTGCAAGTGTCATAATGCCAAAAGACTCAATGATAGAATGGGTAAATGACTCAAAAAAAGTATCAGAAAAAAGAAGAGAAGAACTATATGAAATAATTATAAAAGAAGCAATCTCATATGGAATAGGAATTGTAGATGAAAATATAATAGACGAAATAAATATATTAAATGCAACCAAAAAGGGATTAACAGACTCCTTGAGGGAACTAAAAGTAAGACCAGATTTAATAATAGTAGATGCACTAAAAGGAATAGATACATTACAAATTCCATATATGTCAATAGTAAAAGGTGATGCAAAATGTTATAGCATATCAGTAGCATCGATACTTGCAAAAGTAACTAGGGATAGAATAATGAGAAGATATGATAATATATATCCAGAATATGGATTTGAGAAACATAAAGGATATGGAACATCAGCACACATTGCAAAAATAAAAGAAATAGGGCCATGCCCTATACATCGTAATACATTTATAAAAAACTTTATCTAATATGAATTTAGCACATAAAAAAATTATTAGGATTTCTTTGTGGTTTCCACTGATTGGAAATTCTAATAAATTTTTATAACTCAAAGGTATATCCATCTTCTTCAACTATAATGTTTGGTATTTTGAGATTTTTTAAACTTTCTCTAGTAGAATCTCTTAGATGTGTTGCTATAATTGATTTATTATATTTTGATATAAGATAATTTAAATTATCAACTCCCATATGAGAAGAATCTCCTTCCATAAATGAGGAATCTGCTATTGTGATTTTACTATTTTGAACTATTTCTTCTACACCATCACAAATTGCACTATCACCTGTAATTCCTAATAAATCATTTATTACATATCCATATGCTGGCTTTTCTTTGCCATGAGAAACTAAAATACCTTTAATATCATAATCAACTAAATTAGGCAATAAAATATCATTTTCATTTAATTCCATAAATTTAATATTCATTGTATCTATAATTTCTTGTTTATCTTCAAATTTATATGTCTGAAACAAATCTATTACTTTATCTTGTATACCATTAGGACCAATTATTAAGATTTCATTAGATATTTTTTTAATTTGATATACATATTTTAAGAAGAATGGAATATCTGCTACATGGTCTCCATGCATATGAGTAATTAAAATTGTTTTAATTTTTTCAGGGTAATAGTTCTTTTTTAATAACTGCTTTAATGTACCATTAGGCATATCAACAATCATATCATCATTAATCAAAGTACAAGCACTATTATATTTTGTATATATTGCTCCGGTTCCTATTAAATCAACTTTCATTTACATTAATCCTTTCTGTAATACAAACTTTATATTTCATATTCTTTAATACCACAATTACTTGAACCAAAGTTGTTTAGCATCCCATCAGCAGGCAAATCATTGAAATAAAAGTATATTGCTCTAGAAACTCCACCATGTGTAACAAGTAATATATTTTTATCATAATATTTTTCTTTTATATCATTAAGAAATACTTTTACTCTTTCAAACAATTCCTGAATAGTTTCTAATCCCTCTATTTTTTTATTTGAAAAATAGTTCCAGTAATCAGTTTTATAGAAATCGCCCAATTCTTTACCTGTTAATGCTCCACAATCTCTTTCTTCAAGTCTAGCATCATATATAACAGGGACATTATTAGCGTTTACTATATCACAAGTATGCCTTGTTCTTAAAAGTGGTGAACAGATTATTAAATCAATATTAAAATTTTTGACCTCTTCTCTTGCTTTTAATGCTTGATTTATCCCAGTTTCATTAATATCTTCATTTAATTTTCCATTAAATTTCCCTTCATCATTGCAATTTGTTCTTCCGTGCCTTATAACATAAATTTTCAAAATAAAATCCTCCTTAAAAAAATAAATTGAAATGTGTATGAATTAAATTGTGCAAAAAATTGTTCTTATTTGCTTGCACTATTATAAAAATTATGGTATAGTCTTATAAGATAGATTACGAGATAGCAGAAATGTTGTGGCTACCACTTTTAATACTCGATGCATTCGAGAGCAAGGAGGTGGTTGTTTATGGGATTTATATTAACTCTAATATATGCTTTGGGATTTTCCCTAACTATAAACGTAGCCTTATTGTGTATTATATACATAATGTGGACTAATAAACAATAAAAAACAGCACATTCTGCTTTAGTCGGTTGAAATGTGCTGTCATTTAGATATATGTGATAGCCATATTTCTGTGACTCTCATTTTCTATCTATATTATACACAGAACAACTGAAAAAGTCAAATTAATTTCATAGAGTTTTTTCATTTGTACTATTTTTTGGTTACAATTCACAGCTATCCTAAAATAAAATTGGGGGTTGTGGGGATGATTATATGTTTTTAAATTTATACAAAATTATAAATATACGTTGTAGGGGCGATTATTAATCGCCCGCCCTTCGAAGAACATGCTTAAGAATATAAGTTTTTTAGCAAGCCTTTGTTAGAACGGGCGATTGCTAATCGCCCCTACATCTCTCTACAATTTTAAATTCACCTAAAAATTCATCCTCCCTACAAACACAAATTTTTATGTTAGAATAGCTGAGAATTGTAAGTGCGACTGTGCAGGTCGTTTAGTTTAGTAGGTGGAAATCCTACCTAGAAAGATGTACCCACATCACTAGTAGCGAGTCTTGGAACCAAAATGGTAACATTAGGTTTAAGCGTAGACAGTTAGGTATCAGGGTTAGTATTGAGCCACGAAATCACAGAAAAAATGACAACTAAAATAACAAGAATAAATCAAATAGCAAAAGAAAGACCCAAAGAAGTATTTACATCAATATACCATCTAATAAATGAAAAATTATTAAAAGAATGTTATACCGAACTAGATGGAACAAAGGCAACTGGACTAGATAAAGTAACAAAAGAAGAATATGGAAATAAACTAGAAAACAATATAAAAAGTCTAGTCGCAAAGCTAAAGAATATGTCCTACAGGCCAAGCCCAGCAAGAAAAATAAATATTCCTAAAGCAAACGGAAAATTAAGAGGTCTGGCAATAGCAAATTTTGAAGACAAAATAGTACAACTAGCAATTAAAAGGCTAGTTGAAGCAATATTCGAGCCAAAATTTACAAATAATATGTTTGGATTTAGACCTAACAGAGGATGTCATGAAGCATTAAAATACTTAAATTACTGTATCGAAAGTAAAAGTACAAGTTACATACTTGATGCAGATATAAAAAGCTATTTTGATAATATAGACCATGATAAAATTATTAAATGTTTAGAAATGAATATTAAAGACACAAATCTATTGAGATTAATTAAAAGATTTCTAAAAGCAGGGATAATGGAAAATGGAATATACACAAAAGGAGAACAAGGAACGCCACAAGGGTCAATATTAAGTCCAGTATTAGCAAATATTTATATGTACTATACATTAATACTATGGTTTGAAATAGAAATAAAACCAAAATACTATGGCTTTATAGAAATAATAAACTATGCAGATGACATGGTAATATGCTTTCAATATGAAAATATTGGAAAAGCAGTATATAAATTAATGAAAGAAAGACTAAAAGTATGTGGATTAGAATTTGCGGAGGATAAAACAAGACAAATTGAATTTGGAAGGTTTGCAACGGAAAATAGAAGAAAAAGAGGGCAAGGAAAACCAGAGACATTCGATTTTCTTGGTTTCACACACTATTGCAGTACAAGTAACAAAAGCGGAAAATTCAGAGTAAAAAGAAAGACATCAAGGAAAAAGCAGAAACAAAAGATAAAAGAATTCAAGATATGGATAAAAGAAAATCGAAATAAGCCATTAGCAGAAATAATGGAAACAGTGAAAAAGAAACTAATAGGGCATTATAATTATTATGGTATAACAGATAATTCTAAATCAATAAGTAATTATGCATTTGAGGTAAGAAAGTTACTAATGAAATGGTTAAACAGAAGAAGCCAAAAGAAAAGCTATGATAGTAAAGGATTTAATCAAATGTTAGAATGGTATAAATTACCAATACCCAAATTAAAGTAAACATATATGCTATTTGATAAATAAATACTATATTATTAAAAGCCGTGTGCGGGAAAGCCGCATGCACGGCTTTGAGAGGGGCATATGTGGTAACATATATGTCTACTCAATCATTTTTTGTTAAAATTTACCTAAAATATTTCCCCAAAAGAACATTAACATATTCATGATAAAGAGAGTGAATATCGAGTTTTTCTTGTGTTTTTATTTTATATAGTAAGCTTGAGCAAGTAAAACCAAAAATACTAGAAGCAAGTACCTCTGGGTCAACAGTATCAAGTTCACCATTATTTATTCCATCTTGAATAATGCCTTCAATAATATTTATATAATCAAAAACATAATTCTTACAAGCGATGTTTCTAGGTTCATGTCCCCAAATTTGACTAAGTAGAATAGTGATGAAATCCTCATATTTAATTAGAACTTTAATTTGAATTAATATTATGGACTTTAATTTATCAACAACATTATCCACCTTAGAGGTTTTAATCAAAATACTATTTTTCAAAAGATTCATACCCTCTTCAACCAAAAAATTAAAAATCTCATCTTTACTAGAAAAGTGATAATAAAGAGTGCCTTTAGCAACACCAACAACAGAGGTTATCTCTTCAATACTGGTAGCCTCATACCCTTTCTTAGCAAATAAATTCATAGAAGTCTCAAAAATCTTTCTTTTAGTCTTATTCATAAACCACAGCTCCTTAATGAGCACAAAAGAATTGTTCTATGGCTAGGCGCACGAAGGTGATATTCCATGAGGCGTACGATGGTACGTTGAATGGAAATCACCTGAGTAGCAACAACGCCAGAGGACGATTATTTTGTGCTCTAACATACAATCAAATTTTCACGTCCTGCACCAGTCCCTATAAACCTAACAGGAACCTCCAAAACCTCTTCAATTCTTTTCAGATAATTCTTAGCATTAATAGGTAAATCATCTCTAGACTTGCAATTAGACAAATCACCGAAATTTCCATCAAACTCTTCATAAACAGCCTCACAATTATTTAGGTAATCAGGGTTTGTAGAAAAATCAGTAGTGACTTTTCCCTTATGATTATAAGCAACACACAATTTAATTTTATCGAACTTACCAATTGTATCCATATGGTTAATTGCTATGCCAGTTATACCGTTTACCATAACTGAATACTTAATAGCAACTAAATCTAGCCAACCACAACGTCTAGGTCTTTTTGTAGTAGTTCCATATTCATGTCCAAGTTCACGAATTCTATCACCAATTTCATTTAACTGTTCTGTTAAAAATGGACCTGCACCAACCCTTGAAGAATATGCCTTAATAACACCATAAATCTCCCCAATATTTTTAGGGCTAATTCCTGAACCAGAGCAAATTCCACCCATTGATGGGTTTGATGAAGTAACAAAAGGATAAGAACCAAAATCAATATCTAAAAGAGTAGCTTGGGCACCTTCGCAAAGCAATTTTTTATTATCCTTTATACAATTATGTAGTAATACAACAGTATCAACAACATAAGGTTTAAGAATTTCTGCATATTTAGAATATTCTTCAATAATCTTCTCTGCATCTAATTGTTCTTTTCCATATAATGCAAAAATTTTATTTTTATTCTCAACATTTCTTATAACACAATTTTTAAATCTTTCAGGACTTATAAAATCTTGAACTCTTATTCCTGAACGTTCGAATTTATCGCAATATGAAGGACCGATTCCTCGAGCAGTAGTGCCAATTTTATCTGTTCCTCTATTTTCTTCTAAAAGTTTATCCATAGTAATATGATAAGGCATAATAATATGTGCTTTATCACTAATCCTTAAATTTGATACAGAAAAGCCGTGAGCTTTCAAATTATCAATTTCTTCAATCAAAACCTTAGGGTCAATAACAACACCATTACCAATAACAGCTAAAGTATTTTCATTTAAAATACCAGATGGGATTAAATGAAAAGCATATTTAACACCATCAACCTCAATAGTATGACCAGCATTGTTTCCGCCTGTACAACGTATTGAAACATCTGCATTTGTTGATAAATAATCTATAATTTTTCCTTTTCCTTCGTCTCCATAAAAAGCGCCTAAAACGACGTCTACATTAGACATAAGGACCTCCTTTTGATAAATAAAATTATCATAAAAATATTTGTTTTATTAAAAAAACCGACTATATTATCCCAAAAAATGCAAAAAAAGTCAAGGTGGCAAAGCCACCTCTTCAAAAAATTATATTAACATCCAAATTCCAATTTGTCATTAGCTAAAGTAACGTGAATAGTTTGACCGTTTTTGAATTCTGACATTAAAATTCTTTCAGCAATCTCATCTTCTAAATATCTTTGAATAGCACGTCTTAGAGGTCTTGCTCCATACTTTAAATCTGTACCTTTTTCAAGTATGAATTCTTTTGCAGAAGAATCTATATCCAAAGTCATATTTTTTTGAGACAATGCATTGATAGTATCTTTTAACATCAAATCAATAATTTCTAATAATTGTTCTTTATTCAAACTATTAAATACAATAATTTCATCTATTCTGTTAATAAACTCTGCTCTAAATGAAGATTTAACTATATCAAGAATTTTATTTTTATTTGCTTGATTTTCATTATTAAATCCAATAGCATTAGTATTCAAATTAGAACCAGCATTAGATGTCATAATAATAATTGTATTTTCAAAGCTTACAGTATTTCCCTGAGCATCAGTAAGTTTTCCATCATCTAATACCTGTAACAATAAATTAAACACATCATTATGAGCCTTTTCAATCTCATCAAATAAAATTATAGAATAAGGTTTTCTCTTAACCTTTTCAGTCAATTGACCTGCGTCATCATATCCAACATATCCAGGAGGTGCACCAATTAGTTTTGCAGTAGAATTACTTTCCATATATTCAGACATATCTATTCTAATAATTGCATCCTCATCACCAAACATTTCGAAAGCAAGAGATTTAGCAAGTGCTGTTTTACCAACACCAGTAGGTCCTACGAACATAAAAGAAGGTGGCCTTTTTGTTGATTTTAAACCTGCTCTATTTCTACGAATAGCACGACTTACAGCTTGAACAGCCTCTTCTTGACCAACAATTTTTTGATGCAATCTTTCCTCTAAATGTAATAATTTGAAAGTTTCTTCTTCAGTAATTTTTGTAAGAGGAATTTTAGTCCAATTCTCTATTACAACTGCAATATCCTGTAGTGTTAAATCCTTAGGTTTAAGAACTTTCTCTAATTTATTAATCTTATCAATTAATTGGCATTCCTTAGTCTTTAAATCAGCAGCTTTTTGATAATCTTCAGTTGAATCAGCTTGGGCAGCCTCATTCTTTTCTTCTTGAACTAATTTTAATTCATTTTTTAATGTTTCAAGAGTATATAATTCCTTGTTATTCAAATTAATACGAGAACAAGCCTCATCTAATATATCTATTGCTTTATCTGGTAAAAATCTATCATGAACATATTTTTCAGAAAGCCATACAGTTTGGCGAATTACATCATCAGAAATTCTAACCTTATGGAAATCCTCATAATATTTTTTAATACCATTTAAAATTTCCACAGTAGAATCCACATTAGGTTCATCAATAAGTACAGTTTGAAAGCGTCTTTCAAGTGCAGTATCTTTTTCAATATGTTTTCTATATTCTCTTAAAGTAGTAGTACCGATTAATTGAATTTCACCATTTGCAAGGGAAGGTTTTAAAATATTTGCTGCATTCATAGAACCTTCACTATCTCCAGCACCTATGATATTATGAATTTCATCTATAACTAAAATTATATTACCTAAAGTTCTACACTCTTCAATAATATTTTTCATTCTTGCCTCAAATTGACCTCTAAACTGAGTACCAGCAACAACAGAAGTCATATCTAGAAGATATACCTCTTTATTTAAAAGCTTTGTTGGAACATTTTTTTCTGCAATTTTAATAGCAAGCCCTTGAGCGATTGCAGTTTTACCAACACCTGGTTCACCAATTAAACATGGATTATTTTTAGAACGTCTATTTAATATTTGAATAACTCTTTGTAATTCTCTATCTCTACCAATAACATTATCTAATTGATTATTTTTAGCTTTATCTGTTAAGTTTGTTCCATAAATATCTAAAGTTCTACGTTTTTTATTATTTTGTTTCTTTTCAACTTTTAAACGCTTTTTACCATCAGAAGATATGCCATCAGATGAATTATCATTATTTGAAGATTTAGTAAAGAAATTTCCAAATATTGCACCTATTGGAACAGCACCACCAATAGGTCTTTCTGGCATTTCTTCAAAATCTTCTTCATCTAAATCTAAGTCCATTTCTAACTCACCTAACTGAGAAGAAATTCCCTCTAACATTGCCTCGATTTGAGATGTCATATCATTTATATTTATATTATTTGAAGTGTTATCTGGATTAGTAATTCCTTTTTCTTTAGCACAATCGGCACAATAGCCTATTAATTTATGAGGGTCTGGGCTATTAGGGTCTTCTGTAAAGATAACAGCTTTCTTTTTATTACAAATTGAACATATCATAAATTGTGTTCTCCTTTCCAGTAGGGGCGCATTGCAATGTGCCCTTTAAATAATCATTAACATTTATTATAAATATATTTTACAGCTAAGCTTTATAATACACTAAAAAAACTTAAAAGTCAAGATAGACAACAAGAACAATTCATGATATAATTATAAAGAAAAATATTGATCGTTCGTTGAAAAAACATAAGAAATTAATGGTGAGAAAGGAATGAATGAATAATGTTAAACAACATGCCAATAAATTATATGAAAGAAAATAAAATAAGAATAATAATATTTATCATAATAGGGGTAATATGTGTTATTTCAATTATATTAGCGATAGTATATCAAGTAAGTCAATTAAAGACTCCACCACAAATAAAAGAAGAAAAGGAAATAATAGATTTTAAGACAATATTTAATAATGAATTAAACGAACAAGGATATACAATAAAAGCATTACAAAAATTTAATGAAGATAAAAACATAGTTTATACACTAAATGAACAAAAAGAGAAAATAGATGGAAAATATGATATTGATGTAAAGATACCGATGATAAATATTAATAATTCTACAATTATTTCTATAGATAAAGAAATTGAAGCGACATTTCAAGAAAAAATTAATAGTATAATGGCAAATGAAGAAGAAAATGAAGTAATATACACAGTAGAATATACAGCGTATGTAAATGAAAATATTTTATCATTAGCAATAAAATCAACATTAAAAGAGGGAGTGAAAGCCCAAAGAGTTATAGTAAAGACCTATACATATAATATGACTACAAATGAGGTAATAGATATTGATGAAATGATGTCAATTAAAAAGCTAAACAAATCCGCAGTTCAAGGAGAAATTAATAAAGTAGTAGGGGAAAATACTAAACAAGCTCAGAGTTTAATTGATTTAGGGTACAAAGTATATGAAAGAAACTTATCAGATGAAATGTACAAAATAGAAAAGGTAACAAATTTCTTTTATGGACCAGATGGAGTATTATATATAATTTATGCTTATGGAAATAATAGTTATACCTCAGAATTAGATATTATACCAATTAAATAAATAAACAAATCCCATAAGACTAATCTTATGGGATTAAAAAATAAAAGGGGATGTTTACACTTTTAGTGTACTTACAGTATATATTATAAATTTGAACATTTAGTGAACAAAAAGTGTAAATTGTGTTAAATTACATTTAACACAATTTACACCTTCTTAATTATGGGGGCCCCTTTTAATGGGCGTCTGCTCATAAAAAATCAAACGATTAAAAAGGGGTTAATTTGCTTCCTTTAATTTTAATGTAACATCACGAGTCTCACCATTTCTAAATATAGTTAAAGTCATTTCATCGCCAACATTATGAGTATTTTTAATTTCATTTAACTTATCCATTGTAGGCACAGGAGTTCCATCTGCAGCAGTTATAACATCTCCAATTTTTAAACCTGCGATTTCAGCAGAACTAAATTCATCAATTTTAACAATATATATACCTATAGGATAATTGTACTTTTTAGAAAGACTTTCAGTAACATCTCTACCAGAAATTCCAATTTGCGGTCTAATAACTTTATTATATTGTATAAGTTGTTGAGTAATTTCTAATGTAGAACTTATAGGAATTGCAAAACCAATACCCTCAACACCATTTCCAGAAAGTTTTAAAGTATTAATTCCAATAACTTTTCCCTCACTATTTACTAAAGCGCCACCACTATTTCCAGAATTTATAGCAGCATCAGTTTGAATTGCAACATATTTATTTCCATCCTCATCAGTAACCTCACGATTTGTAGCACTAACAATACCACAAGTAACACTTGAATCTAAGCCAAGGGGATTACCAATAGCCATTGCAAATTCTCCAACCTTTACACTATTAGAATCACCAAGTTCAGCAGGAGTAAGACCTGTTGCATCAATTTTAATTATAGCTAAATCAGTTTGAGAATCTGAGCCAACAATTTTAGCTTCATAAGTATCATTACTATTGTATAACTTAACAGTTATTTTCTGAGCTTCACTCATTGTATAATAAGAAGACTTAGAAGAAGAACTTACAACATGATTAGAAGAACTTACAACATGATTATTTGTTAATATATATCCATCTTCACTAATTATAATTCCTGAACCTGAAGCAGTAGCATTACTTGAATATCCACCAAACATTAAACTAGTTACAGAATACTCAATTTGAATTCCAACAATAGATGGTTGAACTTTTGAGGCAACATCAATAGCTGTACCAGAATAATTTGCAAGTGAAATCGCTGTATTAGTTCCACCAGAAGAAACATTGAAATTTGGTACACTACTAGAAGATTTATTAATAAAATTATTTTTAATACTAGGAACTCCGAAACAAGCGCCTAAAATTATAGAAGCACCAGTAACTCCAGACAAGAAAGGAACTAAGATACTTTTAGAAAAAGAAAAATCAGATTTCTTTTTAGAAGTTGTAGTTGATGCATAAATTTTAACATCTGGATTACTCTCAGAATTAAACTCAAAACTATTATTATCATTTTCCATTTAAAAAACCTCCGTTTTTTTATAACTATATTATAAAATATTATACACATATATTACAATATTAATGTGAAGAAAATGTGAAAAATATGTAATTATTAAAATATAGCTTGAAAAAATCGAAAGATATAATATATAATTTAAAGGTACGATGAATGTACCTATGAATAATAGAAATTAGAATATTCATATGAAATATTAAAATTCAAGCTAATCACTAACCTCTAATTTCTAACATTAAGCACAGGAAAGGAAAGAAAAATATGACAAACGAAGAATATGGAATAACTGCTATAAAATTAATTTTTTCAATAATTATATTAGTAGTAATTATATCAGGTATAGTATTTATAGTAAAAAGACTATGGCAAGATACTAGTATAAAAAACATAGAAACAGACTTACTATATATAAAAGCAAAATGTAAAGTAATACATGATAAAAATATTATAGATAAAAATGAACAATTATTAGGAGAAAAAATAACTGAGTATACAGAAAACGAAGAAATAAATACAATTATTTCTCAAAGCGACAAATGGTATAAGCTAAGCCAAGAAGACTTAGAGACAATAGGAATGGAAAATTTAAAATTTGAAGATGGTTATTTAGTTAATTATGAAGAAAATGATATTATATATGCAAAAGGAATAGAAGAAAACGAGCAAATTTACTACAAATTATCAGATTTAGAAGCACAAAGAGAAAAAGAGAAAGCTCAAGAACAAGAAGAAGAGCAACCATCAATAGAGTCAGAAGATTCAGAGCAACCATCTAAAAATCAAGAGACTCAAGAAGAACCATCTCCAGAACAAACATCCTCAGAAGAACCACCATTAGAAGAAGTTAAAGCAGAAGCAACCCCATTAGATAGTATTAGTGAATGAGATGGGAAAAAATAGTAGAAGGTGCATTGCATGTAGCAATTAAATAAACAAAGACATAATAAGACATAAAATATAAGGAGAATAAAAATGGTAACAATAATTGGTGGAGGATTAGCAGGATGTGAAACTGCTTATCAGATAGCAAAAGCGGGAATAAAGGTAAAATTATATGAAATGAAACCACAGAAATTTTCTCCTGCACATAATAATTCAAACCTTGCAGAAATTGTATGTAGCAATTCCTTTAAATCAAATTTACACACAAATGCTTGTGGATTATTAAAAGAGGAACTAAGAATTTTAGACTCTTTATTAATAAAATGTGCTGACGAAAATAGTGTACCAGCAGGACAAGCATTAGCAGTTGATAGAGAAAAATTTTCAGAATTAGTAACTAAAGAAATTAAGGAAATGCCTAATATAGAAATAATTAATAAAGAAATAACAACTATACCTAATGATTCAGAGATAGTTGTTATTGCGACAGGCCCTTTAACAACAGAAGAATTATCAAATGAGATAATAAAAATTACAGGAAAAGAAGGCTTACATTTCTATGATGCAGCAGCACCAATAATAGAAAAAGAAACAATAGACATGAATATAGGTTTTTTAGCAGATAGATATGAAAAAGGAGACGCTTGTTATATAAATTTACCTATGAATAAAGAAGAATATGAAAACTTTTGGAAAGAACTTGTAAATGCCGAAATTGTAGAACTACACGAATTTGAGAAAAGAGAGATTTTTGAAGGATGTATGCCAGTTGAAGTAATGGCTAAAAGAGGCATAGATACACTAAGATTTGGACCATTAAAGCCAGTTGGATTTATAGACCCAAGAACAGGTGAGAGACCATATGCAATAGTTCAATTAAGGCAAGACAATAAAGAAGCAAGTATATATAATATTGTTGGATTTCAAACAAACCTAAAATTTGGAGAACAAAAAAGAGTATTTAGTATGATACCAGGATTAAAAAATGCAGAATTTGTAAAATATGGAGTAATGCATAGAAATACATTTATAAATTCACCAGAATTACTAGACGAAACATATAATTTGAAATTAAATAAAAACATCTATTTTGCAGGACAAATAACAGGAGTAGAAGGATATGTGGAATCAATAGCATCAGGGATGGTAGTTGGATTAAATATAGTAAACAGATTAAAAAGTAAAGAAAAAGTAGTATTTCCAGAAACCACAATGATAGGAGCATTATCAAAATATATAGCAGAACCAAACAAGACGTTCCAACCAATGAATGCAAACTTTGGAATATTACCATCTCTAAATCTAAAAATTAGAGACAAGAAAGAAAAATATAAAGCATTAGCAGATAGAGCAATAAAGGAAATCAATGAGTATAAATCAGCTATTATTATATAAGATAAAATTATATAATAAAATTATAATAATAAATTATTACTATAAAAAGAAGACAATATACTTCTTATAAAAGTAATAAGAACCCACAATCCCTAAGAAAAACGCCATAATATTACAAAACAGACATATAAATTTAACAAAT
>CAMUHU010000036.1 GCA_947088765.1 uncultured Clostridium sp.
CTTTCCAAAAATCTCTGCAACATATTTTATCAATTTCTTTTCCTTCTTTATCTTTAGTATGAATTACTGGAATATATAATAAATGCATGTGTGGTGTGCCTTCATCCAAGTGAACAACTGCTGATATTATATTTTGTTCTCCTAAATTTTTATAATTACATACAAAATTATAGCTTTCTTCAAAATATCTTTTAGTTTCTCTTTCTCCAATTTTATTAAAAAATTCTTGGTCTGATGTGAATAGCATTTCACACATTATTATACTGTTACTTTTAATCATGCCTTTTAAATCGTATTTTTCTTTCAATCTATCAAATTCTTTTATATAACTTAATCCATTTTTCTTTAAGTAATAATTCAGATATGTTCGTTCTGAATCAATATCTTTATTTTTATGACCTTTTGTTCTTCTTTCATTATGAACATAACTTCCTTTTGCATTATCTCTTGTTAGTTTTTCATTTCTCGCAATAGCATAGCTCATATCTTCTTGCTCCTCCTTCTTTGCTTAAGATATTTTTAAATGTCTAACATACTAGACAAACAAGTTTGTTCGTATGGCAGGGCTATCGCCCCACACCCCTTTACCTAAAAAATACTTTCTTGTATTTTTTAGGTTTTAGTTAAAGCTACTGCATAAGACATCTGTAACAAGCATAGCTTGAACAGCTGTCTTAAATTGCTATTCGTAACTTTAACTAAAAAACCGAAAATAAGATTTTGTACGCAGTGGAAACTTCTACAAAATCTAACTTTCGCCATAATTCTCTAGTACAGAAAGTTATGCCACTGGCATAACTTTCCTACTATATAAAAAAATCAGCTACCAATGTAGGTTATCTACTCTAGTAGCTGATTTACTATATGCAAATGTATGTATTTATGAATAAGAATTTGCATTTGCATATAATTTAGTGAAGTCAAAGTCAGTATATTCTCTTCCCTTATAGTTTGATTTGTATTTCTTATTTCCATTTAAAGCATTGTTATATATCTTTTTATTTTTTATATTATTTATTATATCTTTGCCATTATCACCTATAGGGTATGGTTGTTTTTGACTATCTGAATAGTTATTTATGTCTATACCCTCTAGACATTTTTGACTATACCTATTGATGTTTTGGGCTATAGGTGTAATTTGTCTTTCTTCTATTTCTTTGCTATCTTTTTTATATTTTAATTTAACACTTATATATTCTTTTTCTTTTAAAGAACTTATTATTTTTGACACTCTATCTGCTGTTACATTTACTATATTTGCTATATACTTATTACTTGCAAAGCACTTTTGGCTATCTTCACTTAAATATAAAATCATTGCAAGTATTATTTTCTCTTTGTCTGATAATTCTTCATTTAATAAAATTTCTGCTGGTATCCATAGTCCTTTTAATCTTTGTGTTGTCATATTCTTATACATCTCCTTTCGCCTCACGTTCGATTTTGTGGCTTTAAAAATAAAAATTAGTATAATTTTATTAAGTCAAAAAAAAGCCCTAAGATTTTACTCTTAAAGCTTTATATATTTATTATTTAAATTCCTGTATCCACTCATTTATCTTGAACTTGTCCGATGTATCAATCAAGTATCGTATCCCCCTGGATATGTAAAGGTACAGTTTTTAAATCTCCCTATTAGTGCCCCTACTATACTTACAGATGACCTCATTTTGTGCATTAAATCAGCTGGTATTTCAAATGAGTTTATATCTTTTGAATTTATTACTATTTTATCACTATCATGCTCTATTTTGCAACCTAATTTTTCAAGAATTTGTAACATTATTTTTATATCTGAAATGTTTGGTACATTATGTAATTCAGTTAATCCACCATTTAATATACTTGCAGCAATTATTGGTAGTGCAGCATTCTTTGAACCTGATACTCTCACTTCTCCTGAAAGCCTATTTCCGACCTTGAATTATATATTTCCCCATTTATTTTACCTCCTTATGTTCATATTTTATGCATATTATACTGTTTATGTTAATTTGTTGAGATAAATTTTCTCTTTTTACATTTTTTCTCGCTTTTGTTGCCCCTATATTTAAGGCAATTTCTTCGAAGAATTATAATCGCTTTTTCATATATAAAAAGAGGAGGAACTCTGAAATTTCAAAGTTCTCTCTCTCTGTCTGTGCTTCGATACAATTAAAGCAATTTTATCGTGTCAAGTCAAGTAGCTACTTAATATAAAGCGTAGCACGAAAACCAGTGCCACTACTGTGGCTACAATGATTAACAAAATTGCGATAGGCGACAGGATAAATTTCCCCTCCATCGTGGAAATTGCCACCACGGATAACGTAAAATGTACTTTCGTTCATTTCTTGTGTCCATTCGTTCACATTACCTGCAAATCCATAGATGTTATTTACACATCCATCTTCACCAGTTTTAACTATTTCATTTGGGGAATTATCTAAATCTAAATAGTTACCTAATCTGGTAGAGTCTTTCACAATTTCATCAATAGTTGCAGTTCCTGTTTCAATTACCCATTTACTTCTCGTATCATATTCAGCCCCATACGTTAAATGGCTTGTAAAGTTTTTACCTTTTACTATGGTAGCTGCAATATCTTTTGCAATTGGAAAATCAATATATGTCCATGGGTATGCACCTTTTATAGATCTCGGTTCTCCAGTCTTTTTGTCTCTAGAAATCTTATATCGAGTAATATAGCATCCTCCATATTTATCGATACTTTCCTTCTGCAAATCAATTTCTCCAACTAATGGTTCATTATATTCACTTTCTGAAAATTCTTCATTTCGATAATTCATCCTACCAAATTTTTCGTTGAAGTGAATTCCATCAAGTGTACTAGTAGCTGATAGCCTGTTCACAGGCATCCATACCAGCTGATTACAAGTCTACATAAGTTTATTGACTTCATTCTTGTTTTCCCAGTCAATACCACTTACTTTCTCCTTCGGGATGTGATAAATAACCAATCCCATATCTTTGCCCCAAATCACGTTCTCGCTTGGCACTCCAGACACTGTCCATCCTGGCAAAACTACAGCTTTGTTTCCATCATTATCTGTATACACAGATAACCCCTCTGCATATTCCCCTGCTGATACTGTTGGAAGCTCCAAATAAACATTATTTAAAGCAATGTTTATAGCTTTGATTAATAACTTTCCATCTGTTACCTTTGAGACCTCAATGTCTATTCCCTTATCTGCCTCAAACACAATTTCATACCGTTTCATTGCTATACCTCCTTATAATAATCTTTTAACGGTTGCTAATTAACGTAATTTAATGTCATTATGTTAATAATACCATATTTTCTTGTATTTTGCAAATTTAAGAAGACTTTGATTTTATTTAATTATAGATATTTTTTTATTTAATACTTATAATTATTTATGCTATTTTTCTTAGTTCTTTTGCATGTTCTAAAGCCACTTTTGAGCAGTCTCCACTTGCAATTCTCGCAATTTCTTTTATTGTTTCTTCTTCGTCTAATTGTTTAATGCTTGTTATTGTTCTTCCTTCTTCAACATTTTTACTTATATAATAATTATAATCTCCTTTTGCTGCAATGTTTGCTTGGTGTGTTATACATATTACTTGATGGTTTTGGGCTATTTGTTTTAGTTTTTCTCCTACACTTTTTGCAGCTCTTCCAGATATTCCTGTGTCTATTTCATCAAATACCATTATTGGAACTTCATCTACATCTGCTAATACATTCTTTATTCCTAGCATAATTCTAGACATTTCTCCTCCTGATGCTATTTTTATTAAAGGTTTATCTTCTTCGCCTATGTTTGTACTGATTAAAAACTGTATTTTATCTTGTCCATCTTTATGATATTCTTCTGTTTTATTCGAATTGTCACATCCGTTGGTCACATCGCAATGTGCTCCTACATGTTTTGTGCCTAATTCTATATCATTTTCTGCAAATTTTATTTCAACTTTAAATTTTGCATTTTTCATTTCTAATTCTGTTAACTCAGTATTTACTTTATTTGATAAAATTTCTGCATATTGAACTCTTATTCTATTCATTTTTATTGCTAAATCATTCATTTTTTCTTTTACATTTTTTAATTCTTTTTTTAGTTCTAAAATATATTCTTCTGAGTTTTCTATCTTTTCTACTTCATTACTAATTTCTTCTTTATATTTTAAAATTTCTTCTATGTCATTTCCATATTTTCTTTTTAGGTCATGAATTAAATCTGCTCTTTGTTCTACTTTTTCTCTTTCTTCTTCATCAAATTCCATTTCATCTTTGAATGCTTTTACATCTCTTGATAATTCTTGTAAATCATAGTAAATACTTTTTAAGGTATTTAGGGTATTTTCATATTTCTTGTCTAAACTTTCTACTTTTTCTAATGCTCTTATTGCATTACTTACAGAGTCTATACTTGTTTCTCCTATTTCATTGTCTACTTCGTTTAAGTTATTTTGTATTTTTTCTGAGTTGTTTATTCTTTCTCTTAGATTTTCAATCTCTACATCTTCCCCCACTTTTAAGTGGGCTACTTCTATTTCTTGTATTTGATATCTTAATAAATCTAGTTTTCTTTGCTTTTCTTTGTCGTCTCCATAGTTATCTTTTAATTCTAATAATATGTTCTTGTATTCTTTATATAATTTTGAATATTCTGCTTTTAATGGCTTTATATTTTCTCCTATAAAATCATCTAGATATTTAATATGCATATTTGAGTCTAGTAATGATTGATTGTCCATTTGCCCATGGATATCAATTATGTTTTGCATAAAAAACTTTAATTCGCTGACTGTTACTAGTCTTCCATTTATTTTGCAAGAGTTTCTACCATTTGTATGTATTTCTCTAGATATTATAATATTACCATCTATACTACTTTCATGATTTGGCATATATAATGATAGCTCTACAAATGAAAATTCTTCTCCATGTCTTATCATTTCCTTTGAAAATCTGCCCCCTGTTGCTATTTGTAGTGAATCTATTATTAGAGTTTTCCCTGCTCCTGTTTCCCCTGTTAAAATGTTTAATCCATTGTTTAAGTTTAAAACTAAGTCTTCTATTATACCTATATTTTTTATATGTAAAGTTGATATCATAATAAACCTCCGTTTGTAAAATGTTTGTTTGTATTATGATATACCTTTTATATTTTTTTGTCAATACTTTTTATAATTTTTTGCAAATTACCGTTTGTGGTTTTGCACTTCTTTATGCTCCAGATGTACGAATTTCCGAGGTGTGCATAATTGCTTTTTCAAAGTATTCGGTTAGATTTGATAACATTTCAAAGAAATATTTTCTTTCGTTCTTTTTATTAATATTTTCAGCTATTAGAATATCTATACTTATCCTCGTTTTGTCACCTATTTTTAATTTTAATTCTCCTATTTTTTCACCTTTGCTTATTGGTGCATTAGCTATTTTTATGCTATCAATATTAATTTCAATGTCTTTTATGTTTTCATTTTTTATTGGAATTATCTTGTTCTTGCATTCACTTAATTCTATATCTACATATTTTGAAACTCCTTTTATTATTTCAATTTCATTTTGTTTTTTCCATTCATTGAAGGCTTTTTCTATGTTTTGTGTTACATCTACAATTTTGTAGTTTGCATATGCATATTCTATTATTTCTATACTGTCTTTTGTTCTGTCTTTTTTTGTATCTGCTCCTAGTACTACTGATATTATATCCATGTTTCCACGTTTGATTGATGTTACGAGACACCTATTTGCTCCATTTGTAAAACCAGTTTTTACTCCATAAACCCCATCTAAATATCCTAATAGTTCATTTGTATTATCAATAGCCTTTCCATAACCATTAATTGTAACTGTATAATTTTTAGTTCCTACTATATTTTTGAATTTATTATTTTTTAATGCATAGTCTGTAAGCTTTGCAAGTTCTACCGCTGTTGTATAATGCTCATCTGCATCTAGACCATTTACTGTTACAAAGTGAGTATTACTAAGTCCTAATTGTTTAGCTTTTTCATTCATTATGCTAACAAAGTTTTCCACAGAGTTACCCACATATTCACCTAATGCTATTGCACAGTCGTTTCCGTGATTCTAACATAAGTCCATATAATAAATCATTTACTGTGATTTTGTCTCCTGTATGTAATCCTAATCTTGACCCTCCTATGCCAGATGCTTTGTTTGAGATAGTTACTACTTGGCTTAAGTCTTTTACATTTTCAATTACAACTATAGATGTCATTATTTTGGTGGTTGATGCCATTTTTCTTTGAGATTTTTCATTTTTTCCCCATATTACTTCTCCAGATGTTCTGTCATATACTACTGCTGCTCTAGAGTTTATTATAGGTTCATTTGTTACATTGGTACTTGCCGCTTCAATTTGTTCATATATCCATGCTGTGTCGTTTATCTCTTCTTCTAAGTCTTCATCATCTGCAAATACTTTTGGTGTTATTAAAATTATACATATAAATATTAATATATAAGTTATACATTTTTTCATAAAAAACCTCACTTTTTTAAGCAATTTCTCTGGAGAACGAACGCACACTGTGCGCCACTACAACCATTATTGATCATTCACCATTCATTATTAATTATTCATTGTGATTTTATATAATAAAATCACACACAACCCCCAATTTAGATGTATTTCAATTTTCAAAAAAGGAGAAAGAGAACTGTCCCGTTTTCCACAAAATATTTATATTGTTTATTAACATTTTTTATGCTACAATTTACTATATAATTAAATTTATTTGGAGGTAAAAATGGCTAAAAGTAATGGAAATATATTAGCTGTCTATTCATTTATTCTTTCAATCATAGTATCTACGACCAATATTGTTATGTTTATTCACTCTACCGAGTTTTATTCAAATTTTGTATCACTATATAATATTAGTTGTCTTCTTACTATTATTATACCTATTATCTCTATTGTAGGACTAATATATGCAAATAAATATTGTAAACCCTATACTATACTAGCATTAATCATGGATATTATGTGTATAATTTGTGAAGTTTATCTTTATTATAATGCTAGTTATCCTCTATGATTTTTAATATTTCAGTTACGCAAGAAAAAATTGAAGTTCAGACCACGAACTCCAATTTAAAAATTTCTAAATCTGTCTGCATATTTTCTAACATTTCTTTGCATTCTCTACATCCTTTCAAATGTTCCTCTATAAACTTATTTGTTTCTTCATTTGTTAATCCTTCAATATAATTTGGTAATAAATCTTGAATAATGTTACAATCTTTTTTCTCATTCATACTAATCAACCTCCCTTAATTTATTTTTTCCTCGATAAAATGTTACACTAGCCCAATTCTCTGTTCTGTTTAAAATAATACCTATCTCTTTAAAACTTAACTCTCCAGCTATTCTTAAATATAGTACCTCTCTTGTTTTCTCATCTAGCCATAAATTTTGATTTTTTATTTGACAAATCTTAAATATTATGCTATTATTTAGTTACAAAATAAATGTGTTTGTCGTGAGCTGTCAACACTAAATGCATGTGTGTATTGCAACTACACACATATTTTTTTGCCTAAAAAACCGTAACTAATAATTCGTACGCAGTGAAAACTGCTACGACTTATAACTTTCCTACTATATAAAAAACAGAGTAGACTGCAACTATCTACCCTGCCGACTATGTATTGCTACTATTAGTCTTTGTTTGATTGTTCATCTTGCTTTTGCTTCTCTTGTTGAAGTTCTAATTGTAATTGTGTATTTTTGTCTTTCTCTAACATCAACAAATCCACTAAGCGAAGAATTGCATCTTGAGCTGTCATCTAAATGCCTCCCTTCCGCCTTTAGAAAAGACTAGCCTTTCTCTTACGTCCAGGTTGATAATATTCTATAATATATTTTATCTTAATACAAGCGAACATTATAAAAATTCACAAAAACATAACTATATAACTCGCATTAAGTATCCATAAATTAGTTTATCAATCCTTTCTTTGTTGTTTGGCAATTACATTGTATTGGATTAACCATGTTTTTTCAATATTTTTTATAAAAAATATGTAGACAAAAATTTTATTTTTTGCCTACATTAATTTTACACTTACTATATGAATTTAATATTGTTATAAGTATATATTTGCTTTATTCTGTAAAACATTTGTTTTGATGTCAAGCATTTTTTATAATTAAAAAACCTCACATTTAAAATTATAATTCTAAATGTGGGGTTTATGAATGTTTTTTATAGTGCTATTGACATTTCAAAATTCATTTCTTCTCCTAAAGATATTATTATATCTTTCTTTTGTGATCGTGCTGATGCTCTTGAGTCTTCACTTATATCTATAGTTACTATATAATAATTTCCTTCACTTCTTACTTCTGATGATTTAACAACATTAGTAGGATAAAATTCATTAACTAAATATTCTTTTAACAAATCTTCCGTTGGAAAATTTGTATTCTTATAGTTATTGTTTAATATACTATAGATAGCACTATAATCTTGATTGTTTAACATTTTCAAAAACTTTTCTGCATTAATTGCTGCTCTTAGAGTATCTTTTGCTTCATTATATACCTTTTTAAATTCTTCTGAGCTCACAGTATAATTATCTAAATATATATTAATATCATCTAATGATGATTCTTCTATCATATATATATTATCCCTAGTATCTATTGCTTGATATATTTTTTTTCCATTAATATAACCAGAAGCATATGTCATGTATTCTTTTTGTTTTGTAAAATCCACTCTGTTTATACAATATTTTTCAAAGTCTCCATATGTCTTAAATCTTGACTCTTTATAATCATCTGCTAATTTTTCATATATAGCTTCTGGATAATTAATTATTAAGTCATTAATCATTTCCATATAGTATTTACATACTTGTTCTTCGCTTAAAGAAGTATAATTTATTTTATTATTACTTTCTTGTATTTTTATATCTTCTTGATATCTTTCTGGAATTATATTATGTATTACATTTTCATAATCACTACTACTAAGTTTTTCTATATTATAAGTACTATTATCATGGTCTATATTAATAGCAATATAATTGGATTCCTTTTTGTTTGTTATTATATGTGCAAAATAGGTCTCTGTTGATATCCTATTATAACAATATAAATCCCATATATATATATTATAATCAAGTTTAAATGTGTTTCTTATACAATCCGAAACCGTCATAAACATCATATCACTAACATTAATTCTATATAATGTAGTTTCTGGTTCAAGAGTTGCTTCTCCAGTATCAAAAAGTTCTTCTTCACTATCTATATTCTCGTTATTCCCTTTATTTTCTTCATTACTTAATTTTAAAATGATTATCCCTATAAAGCTCATAATCAAAAGTATAAGTACTATTAATATAATTATTATTTTTTTAGTATCCATTTAATTATTATCCTCCTAACCTACATATATAACTCTGTCCAATCCTTGCATTATAATAGAAAAATCTAACCAACCAGTATTTCTTGTATTTCCTGGATTTGATGCATATACTTGATTACCTTTTATATCTATTAATGCTATCCAATGCTCAGTTCTAGTCAACGTACTTCCTTTTGATCTCTCCACATGTATCATAACAGCTTTTCCTTGCGATAAAGCATTTGCTATATCTGTCTGTGAAATATTTCTTCCGCTACTTCTAGTATCAATTGATGAAATACCATGTGAATTAAAAAATCCTGTTGCACTTGCTAGTCCACTACTATTTTTAGTTGCTCTTACTGTTTCTGGAGTTATGCTTGAATTATACCCAGATGCAATTATTGCAACTGATGTAGGATAGCAACCATATGATTTCATTGTTCCTCTTGCATAAGGTTTATTCTTCCAACTTCCCATATATTGTTTGTATTCATAAAAAGTTCTTCCAAATGAATTTGTATATTTTCCTGTATATCCGTCTTGACCTGCATCTGGATTAGGTATAATTTCTCCTCCTATTTGTACGTTTATTGAATTATATAGAGACATCATTGTACTTGATACTTTTCGAATCCATCCATCTGGAGGTAAACAATATTTCTGACCTATAGCTCCTACTGTATAATTTCCTGCCATAAAGTAATAACTCCCATTAGCAATTAAATTACCAAAATCACGTGTAGCTTCTGAAAAGCTATTATATCTGTTCCATGATGTTCCATTCTTATCAACATATCCTCCACCTTTTTTTCCAGTAACACTTGCCCAATTATATGTGCTTTTATCTATAAGCGCCCAATTCGTTCCAGCACTTGACTCATTTTGCACAACTGCTATTGCAAAAACTGCATTTACATAATAATCATTCTGTATATTCATAAAAGCATCTAATGAACTTAATAAGTTTGCTTGAGCTTGTCCGCTATAATTTATTTTAATTATTTTTTCTATTTGCTCTTTGTTTAATACCATTTTTGGATCAGATTTACCAGTATGTACTATAATGCCAAATCCTTCAGTAGAGTCTAATAGTCCATCTCCTGGGTATACACTAAAATCAAACTCCGTAACACCAAAATTCATACCTGTAGCACAGTATAGCATATATTTCGTAAGTTCAAGCATGTTAACTGTATCTGAATTTCTTTCAATGATTGCAAATAGCCATGTTTCTATACCATTTATATTCGCCATTGCACATTGTGATTTTAAATATAATGTACAGAAATTTGGATATCCTTCTTCTCCTTCTTTTAATTTTGGATCAGTTTTTTCTTTCACTACTGGGTCTCCATTTAATGTATACTTATATTTTATTTCATGATATATATTTGTAAATGTACGCTGAGTATATGTATGCCAAGTCATTATATCTGTTTTTTCTTGTTTCTCAGTAACTTTATTTCCTATTACTTGACCTGTTGCATTAGTTACTGGTTTTTCTGTTCTACTAACAGTTTGCCACTCTCCTTCTGTAAAAACCTTTTCCTCTTCAATAGGTTCTAAGTAATCTATTTTCTTCTCTTCACCTTTATCTACTACCTCATATGTATATGTAGCAGAATAA
Organism: uncultured Clostridium sp.; assembly: GCA_947088765.1. Lineage (GTDB taxonomy): Bacteria > Bacillota > Clostridia > TANB77 > CAG-508 > CAKPSH01. The sequence goes on from CAMUHU010000036.1 coordinate 10,994, forward strand.
TTCATAAACCATATATTTAAGTCTGTAACTGCTACAACAATTTCATTTGAATATGTTTTTATATAATTTATATCATATTTATGTATTGTACTTACTCTTTCTGGAGTACTCCAAGCTCCTTCTGTCGAACTTATTTCATGCCCATCAACTAATATTCTTGCTGAAGTTTTAGTTTGTTGCCATAAACTATCATTATAAGCATCTATTGTTGTTTCTTCTATTTCTGTTAAATTATCATATACACTTATTACTATTTTACTGTCTAATACAAGGTCTGCAAACTCACTAATGAATTCCTCATCACGACCACAAACAAGAAATGCCCATAGATAGTTGAATGGCATAGTATATTTTGATATTGAAGATTTATAATTAATAATATGTGTAAAATATTCATAATTAACATCTTCTGTTGCATTACCTAAATATTGTCTATCATCTTCAGAATAGTCTACTTGTGCATCTTTTCCTGGAAACTCTGTGTCGTATTCTCCACTTATTTTCTTAGTTATTGTTTCACTCCAATTTGCTACAATAAGATTTCCATGTACATCTACTGAAAAATAATTTAATATTTTATCTCTTGCAGATTGAATAACATCATCAGATACTCCACCTTTTCCATTTGCTTGATTTATAAGTCCATATAATGTATCTCCATTTACAGCATCCTCTTGCCCAAGAGGCATATATTCTAAAATTTGTTCAGTACCATCACTCTTGTGTCTATTAAATTGTATAACCCCTTGGAATTCATCACCTGAAACTTTAGTTCCAATTTTATCTTTTTTCCTTAAATCAGGGTATTGTGTTATATATTCAGCTTTAATCATCTTTTTTAGATATTCATGTCTTTTACCTTTGCTTAAATAAACATTTAGTCTTCCCTCATATTTATCAAGGTCTTTTATAATATTATCTACTAACTCATCTAAATCAACATCTAATGCATATCCACCACTTTTCGATTTTTTTGTTTTTAAATCTACTGAATCATCAGTATATCCATCTAATGCTGATTCATCAATATGGCTTCTTACATTAGCTGGCACATTAGCAACTTTGTCATCATCATATACACCATCATCTATTGTTATATGATAGTGAGACGCACTAACAATTATTATTACTATAATACATGTAATAGCTATTGTAATCTTCAACATACGTTTTTTGTGATTTAATATATATCTAAATACTTTCTCCATATTCCTTTCCTTTCTATATATTGTTCAACATATGTTTCACCCTTTATACACTAACTGTTATTTTTGTAAAATTATCATAATCATTTTTATCTATTGTCTCATTGTATTCATCATAATCCATTATTACATTTTTAAATACTAAATATTTCATTACTCTTGTATTAGAATAATTGTTTGAGAATTTAAAAGTGTATTTTTTTGTTGCTTTTGGTAGTATTTTTAAATTATTATATATTATCTCTCCTGTGTTTACATATTCTTTAACATTATTTTCATCTAACAAATATATATTATCTGTTCTTTTTCCATTGTCTAGCAAAATAGTCTTATCTGTTGTATTTTGAATTATTACTGTATATTCTGAATAGTCCATAAATGTTTCTTTACTTTCAATATTTATAGTAACTCCATTAACAGTAGTGTTTTTGTTTATAGCTGTTCTCCCAATATAATTATTAATATTTAATTTATATTCTGAATCTTTTTCTATTACAGTTATATATTCTTGAAGATATGAAGAATTTGAATTTACTTTTCCTGTAGTCAAGGCATCTTCTGTTAGTTTTAATTTGTATGTATTTTCCATCCAATTTTGAATACTATATGTTTTATAGGTTTTAAATACATTATTATAGTATTTATTTTTAAAACTCTCTAAACTTGGAAATACTTCTTCTTTGCATTCTTCTGTTAATAATTTGTAAGCACTGTCTACTTGTCCTTCATTACAGTATTTTATAAATGTATCAATTATTAATGTATGTTTTTCTAAATTTCTGTTTACAGAATTAGATTCACTTATTAATGATGTTGTGCCTTCTAATTTCCCACTTATTTCATTATTTATTGTATTTTGAGTAACTGATGACTTAGTAGGTATATCATCTTTTTTGTTTTTATAAAAGTTATTTGCTATTTGTACAAAGAATACAATAGATACTATTACTAGTATTGTTATCAAAATTTTCCCTTTATTTTCATGATACCATCTTCTTAATCTAAACATATTATTTATCCTTTCTTAAATCTTCTGTAAATCTCGTTTTCACCCATAATATAATTATATCATGTTTTCAGGCATTTTTCTACATTTTACGGCAAATATTTATCATGCTTGAAAAAAATAATATAGTAGGGCATGCCCTACTATATTATTTTTTTGAATAATTTATTAGCTTTTTTATGTATGAAAATCTCCATTCCTATTACTATTATGCTAAAGACTATGATTTCTATTAATATAGCTATATTTGTACTTAGCTCTTTTGTTATTTCATATAAATACCATATAATTAAACAACTTGCAACTGTTAAAATGTATTGAAACAATTTATTATCATTTTGCTTTATAACAGTAATTTCATTTTCATAGTTTAATCTAGGTCTTAATAAATCTAAAAATAATAATATATTACTATTTATTATATTTAATAGCATTGCTGTAATAAACATAAGTAAAATATATAAATTTTCAATTGTAGGTATTAAAATATGTATTGTTCCTAAGATTACCACTATAATTATTGTATTAATAATTAGTTGTGGCATATTTTTTAACCTAAATTGTGTTTTAAATTTTATTGGTATATACTTAAAAAATGTTGCGTTTTTACCATATCTTGAAATAGCAGTTAAAGAAAGTGATGATATTGTAAATATTACTTGAATTATTCCTATGATTAATGAAAAACCACCAAATTCAAAAGTTAGCACATAAAATACATCATCCTCTATTGCCTCATTTATAGATTGTACAATTATAGGAAATAATGTAGCAGCAATAAATACTAGTACAATTAATACTACTATTATATTATAAATATAGTGAATAAAGTATGTTGGACTCTTAATTATTGATTTTATTTCATTTCTTAGATAAGCATATGTCTTATTTCTTGCTTTGCACTTCTTGTATAATCTAACTTTTTTATTCTTTTTCTTATTAAATACAGACAAATTCCATAATATATCTTTTATATATGTAAATTTTCCTATAATTAAGAAAACTATTAATGCTAATAAATCTAATGTTAAAATTTCTAAAGCATATATAACTGATTTATAATTAATTTCTGATAATGCATTAACACCTATTTCAGTAACAATGAAATATTTATTTGTATGTCTTACAGTTTGTACAATAGATGTTAGTTCTTCCATCAATTCCATTTCTTCTTGGGCAATTTCTTCATTAGACAATTTATTTTCTACTATTTCTACATCATTTTGATTATTCATTCCAATATTTAAAACATTTGTTAATGGCATAAATATAATAAAAGTCATAATTACAATTACTATATTTTGATATAAATATTTGTTTTTTATGAATCTAAATATTTTCATTACAAATATCATTATAATAGAAACTATTGTTGATAAAAATATTGATACTAATGCTAGTATAATTACTGATAATGGATAAAAGAAAAAGTTCTGTAATGTCCTTACACCATAGATAAATATTGAAGGTATTGCAATTATTGCTTCACCTATAAATATAATGTTTAGCATTACTGAGAACTTAGTAATTAGTAATTTTATACTGGGTATTGGTAAACTTAAGTAATTTTCTATATCATTTGAAAAATATAATATACTTATTACCAATAATATAGTTTGAAACATAACTAATACTTGTAACAATAAAAAGAATATTTCTAGAAAAGCCTCTGAAGCGCCAACTTCTTTTAGTAGATTTATAAACATATAACTCAAATAAATTACTATAATGGATACTATTCCTATTAGCCAAACCTTCATAGATTTTTTATTTAGTTTTTTAGTATCATTATTTATTATTCCACTTGTATCATATGAGGTTTTTAACATTGTTTTTAATAAATTTATAGTTTTATTATTCTTCATCATTCTTTGTTATCTCCATAAATAATTCTTCTAAGGATGCTCCCCCTCCAAATCTCTTCTTCATTTCTTCATAAGTTCCTACAAAAATTATCTTTCCTTTATTTATAATTCCTATTCTATCACATAATCTTTCTGCTACCTCTAAAACATGTGTTGAAAAAAATACGCATTTACCATTTTTTACATGTTCTCTCATCATATTCTTTAGTTTAAATGATGATTTTGGATCAAGCCCTGTTAATGGTTCATCTAAAATCCAGTTTTGCGGATTGTGTAATAATACTCCACTTATAATTATTTTTTGCCTCATTCCATGTGAATAACTTTCTATCTTGTCTTCTAAGGCATCATATATTTCAAATTCTTTTGTAATTTTTTCTATCCTCTCTAATCTTTCTTTTTCATTTACTTCATATATGTCTGCAATAAAATTTAGATATTCTATACCAGTTAGTTTTAGAAATATATTAGGATCATCTGGCACAAATCCAAACCTTTTCTTTGCTTGCACAGGATTCTTTTTTATGCTTTTATTATCAATTAAAATGTTTCCTTCATCTATTTCTAAAATTCCTGTCATCATTTTAATTGTTGTTGTTTTTCCCGCTCCATTTGGACCTATAAATCCAAAAATCTCTCCATCATTTATTCTTATATTAATATTCTCTACTACATTTGAATTTTTTCTATATGCCTTTGAAACATTGATTAAATCTATCATCTGTGGTTCTCCTTTTTATTATAGAGCACATTATGTGCCCTATAATATCTTTATATATGTAATTTTTCATACATTTTTAATAACAACCTTTTTGTTGTGCTTGATATGCTTTCATTGTCTAATTCTTTCTCTGCATCAGATTTGCTTTTTCCATCTTCTTTCATTTGAAGTAGCATTTTTGATAATTTTACAATTTCACTTTTATCAGCTGTAGATGCATCTTTATATACATTCGCTATAAGTACCATATTGTCCTCATTGTTTATTTTAACAGCTTTACATGCTTCTACTAACGCTATTGCCTCTTCAGTTGATACATTTGCTTTTTTTCTTACAGTTTCTGCTTCTTTACTTAGTGTTTCTGATGATTGAGTTGCTTTTTTAGAGTTTGATTTTGCTCCACTTTTTGATGGTGAACCTGTTGTTGCAATGTTTATACTATTATCTACTGCTCCTATACCTGCATCCATTGATCCTATTATGTCTCCTCCTAACATTGATGTTGCCATATCTACTATTCCAGATGCCATAGTACCTACAGTGCTTGCAGTTCTACCAACTACTGTTTCACCTACATCAACTACTTTACGTGCTGTTTTAGCTTCATACTCTTCTTGGGCATTTTTTTCATTATTTCCTTGTCCATCTTGTGTATTTGTATTATTAGATGTTGGTGTATTGTTTGCATCATTATTTGTTCCTACATTATTATTGGCTCCTGCATCGTTATTTGTTCCTGCATTGCCTGCACTATTATTGTTTCTTTCTCTTGCTGTATTTGATGATGACCTTGCTCCTTGCATCCCTGAGCTATCAGGTAGTATTTCTTGATATTCATCTGGGCTTAATCTGTGTATTGTCTCTGGGTTTGAGTTATTAGATCTTGTGTTTTCATTATTATTTGTTCCCGTATTTCTTAAAGTTGGTGGTTGTAAATTTCCTTGTTGCACATTTCCTGTATTTGTTTGTTGTGGATTTTCAATCTGTGGCTGTGGTTGCACTGTTCCTGTTGATACTTGTTGTGGATTTATAATCTGTGGTTCTGGTTGCACTGTTCCTGGTGATACTTGTTGTGGATTTATAATCTGTGGTTCTGGTTGTACTGTTCCTGGTGATACTTGTTGTGGGTTTACAATCTGTGGCTGTGGTTGCACTGTTCCTGTTGATACTTGTTGTGGGTTTACAATCTGTGGCTGTGGTTGCACTGTTCCTGTTGAT
>CAMUHU010000037.1 GCA_947088765.1 uncultured Clostridium sp.
TATTCTCCTACTTCTGTTTTTCCGTTTCCTTCATAGCTTACTCTTACCCCTGTTGGTAAATTTCCTGATATTGCTAATGATTGTGCTTGCCCGTTATATGTTACTGTTTTGTCTTCAAATTTTATTCCACTCATATCGTAATTTGCTTTGTTTATTGTTAAAGTTGCTTTCATGTCTGGTATTGTATTATATTTTGTTGTGTCTCCACTAAATTTTGCTGTTACTGTATATGTTCCTGCTTCTATTTTTCCATTTCCTTCATAGCTTACTGTTACTCCTTCTGGTAAGTTTCCTGATATTGCTAATGATTGTGCTTGTCCATTATATGTTACTGCTTTGTCTTCAAATTTTATTCCACTCATATCGTAATTTGCTTTGCCTACTGTTACTCTTGTATAGTAACACTCTGAAAGATTATTTGAACCATCACGTGCATATAAATTTAAATACCAAACTCCTTGTTCTTTTGGTGCTGTTATTTGTACAGCCTCTTTTTTATATACAAGTGTTGCTCCTGTAATTTTCGTCTCTAATTCTCTTGTCCATTTATATCCTATATAATATATTCCTGAAGGATCTTTTGCTCTAATTGTAATTGGCATTTCTTGAGGAATTGTTGAATCATTATATGGGTATTCATTTGGAGTGTTGAATATAAATTCTGGTGCAGTATTGTCTTGTACTCCACTTAAATTATTTTTTACTACATAAGGAATATTCATCCAATATGTAGTATTCCCATAATAATCCTCTGCTGCTATACTAAATTCATATAAGCCTGGTTGTGTTGGTGCATTAATCTTAAATTCGTATTCGGGTTCCTCTTTTTCTAGTTCAATACATGTTGATTTTCCCCCATCTGTACGACGATTCCAAGCATAAAAAATATAAGATACTTTCGTATCATCTGTAATTTTGAATTTTAACTCTTGTCCAGCTTTTATCTCTCCTGCTCTTTGCATTGGTGTTATGACTGGTAGATTTTTCTCATTTGCTCCTAATACTATTATTGGGCTTATTGCTGTTATTATCATTACTATTAGCATTGCAATAATAATTCTTCTTGAAATTTTTATTGTTTCCAACATTTTTTCCCCCTTATTTATATTTTTATATATAAGTCCCCATTTTTTTACTTTTAATATTATATAGCAAATTTTGGAAATAGTCAATTGTTTTGTGTACTTTTTATGTAAATTTCAAAAGAATGTTACAATTCTAGATATCCTAACATAAAATTTGTGTTTGTAGGGAGGATGAATTTTTAGGTGAATTTAAAATTGTAGAGAGATGTAGGGGCGATTAGCAATCGCCCGTTCTAACAAAGGCTTGCTAAAAAACTTATATTCTTAAGCATGTTCTTCGAAGGGCGGGCGATTAATAATCGCCCCTACAACGTATATTTATAATTTTGTATAAATTTAAAAACATATAATCATCCCCACAACCCCCAATTTATATATTAAAACCCCCGAGAAACTATAGTTCTCGGAGGCCAACGGTCTTTGTTTCATTTTATATATGTTAAGTCTTCCTAAAAGTGCTAGGAGGACGTTATTGGTCATGGTGTAGGAGTGGTTGGTAGCACCACCTCTTCACTTTCATCTGCTGGCTCTGATTCCTTCGGGGCAGAAGGTGTAGGCTTACTAGGCTCTACCTCCTCCTCATCATCGCTTGGACCCGGTTCCTCTGTCTCAGAAGAAGAAGAGGATGATGTGGTTCCCTCTACCTCTTCTTCCTCGTCTTTTGGAGGCTGAGGTCTTGCTTTTACTCTATATGTGCCATTCTCACTGTGAAGCACATAATTAGAGTTTTTACACTCCACAACAATTGGGTACTCATCGATTGCAGATGGATTGGCATCAGTCAACAGAGCTATTACGTCATCGCCAGCAATTATACTGCCAGAGATTAACGTATAAGTCAACTCTGCTAAAGAGTCTCCCTCATATGTCTGCTTATCGTCAGCTTTAACAGATATGCTTCTTGGAGTGATTGTGTATATGCCGTCTACAAAGGTTACGTTATACTTTTTTGTGTCAGAGCAATTACGACTTATCTTGTGGTCTCCTACATTATTGTCTCCCTCTTTTGAGAGATTAATATAAGGCACCATTTCAGCTTTTGTAACATCTCCACTTATAATTGAAAAATCAAGTTCTACAATACTATCGCCGTAAACGCTTGTTTTGCTCTCAATCTGTATTGTTACAGGAATTGCCGGTTTTTCTTTTACTGTGTAAACTCCCTTATTAGAAATATTTACATCGTAATTGGAGTTTTTATTTCTTGCTGTGATATCGTAAGTTCCTGCCTTCGACGGATCTGCATTGGTGGAAAGCTCTATAACATCGTCGCCTGCTACTACACTGCCACTTTTGACACTGTAAGTGGGTGTAGCAAGTGTCTCACCGACAAAGCTCTCTTTATTATCAACTTTTATTGATAATTTTCGAGGCTTTATGGTATAAGTGCCATTTGTGAAGGTTACATTATACTTTCCACCAGTGTCTTTGCATTTGCCAGTAATTTCATAGTCTCCTACGCTATTACCAACAGCCTTTGTCAAAGTAATATACTTTGACAATTCTGACTTTTTGACGTTACCTTTCGAAATTGAAAAATCCAGCTCTGAAATCTTGTCTCCATAATAGCTTGATTTATTCAAAATCTTAACGGTTACGTCAATTGCTGTCTCAGTCTCTGTTTCTGAACCTGATGAAGATTTCTCCTTGACAGTGTATTTCCCAAACAAAACTTTAAGATTATAGTTGGGATTTTTCCACTTATCTTTTATATCATATGTTCCAACTTTTGTTGGATCACCAGCGATACACAACTTCACTACCTCATCACCATTTACAATGCTTCCTCTTGATACAGTATAAGTCAGATCTTTTAACTTTTCGCCTACATAAGATTCCTTATTCTCTGCTTGTATGGTAACATCCCTGAGATTAATTGTATATATTCCAGGTATAAACGTAACATCAAACATAGGATTAGTGCAGCTCCCCGTTATCCAGTACTGCCCAACAGTCTTTCCAGCCTGTTTCGTCAAAGTTATATACTTTGACAATTCGGATTTAGTAACATTTCCCGACGTTGATGTAATTTCATAGTCAAGTGCTACAAAAGGCTCTCCATACACACTTGCAATGCTCTTAATCTGCACAGTAACATTAGTTTTTTGCATATGTGATGTTGGTTTCTTTTGAGGTTTTGCTGTTGTTGTTGAGCTTGCAGAAGAGCTTGTCTGCTCCGTTCTGCTCTCTTCTGTTGTCTCAGAGGTTTCAGTTTCTGACACTGTCTCTGACTCTGTTTCAGATACAGGTTCAGATGTCTCACTTTCCTCCGCTGATGACTCCTCTTCTGTTTCCTCCAAAGAGGACGTTTCGGAGTCTGTCACCTCGGTAGTGTCTGCAGTCGCTGTCTCTGAAGGTGAAGGCTGTACATCGTCTTGACTGTGGCAAGAAAACCGTAATAGTATTAATACTATTACTATTGCAAGTATTAATAGTATATTAACTATACCAAAAATTTTCCTTGCCCTTTCCTTTTTATTGTTGCGGTCCCAACTTTGCCTCCGCAGTTTCTCTGCTTTTCGACTCATTTTACTCATACTTTTTTCCTCCTTATATTAAAAAAATTTTTTTGACCGTTTTTTGAGTAGCTCGTATCTCAAACTACTCATTTATATTAAAGGGCTTACCAGACCCATTACTATTATTATAGTTCATTTTACATAAAATGTCAATTCTTTGAAAATGCCCATGCAGAGCCTCATATGTGAAATATTTATGTTCCCTTTATTAATATACTTTTATTTAATATTCCTTCTTTGTAAAAGTGTTAGTAGTCTTTTAGACTCATATAATTTCCTCCCTATTTCCATCCATATTTTGTGAAGGTTTGATATGCTAAGTCATTATTCTTACTTCTACTGGTTCTCTTACATCATATCCTCCTATGATAAACTGCATTTACTAATTTTTCTTAATTTAATTCCAAAATATATTATACTTAAAATTGTTATTCCTATAAAAACAAATATTATGTCACTTGTCCCTGTTTTGGGAAGATATGTATTTACTGTTGTATTATCTTTATTATTACTATTACTATTATTGTTATTATTACTTGTACTATTACTATTTGTACTGTTATTTAAAGTATTACTTGTATTATTATTTGTACCATTATTATTGTTGTTATTTACATTATTATTTGGATCGTTGTTTGTATTATCTCCTATGTTATTATCATTTGAAATTTTTTTAATTGTTATGGTTTTACTAATTCCAATAATATCATTTTCTGAATATGAATTTTCATTTCCTAAAGTTATAAATTTTGCTTCCTCTAAACTAAAATTCAATTCTGTTTTATCTGTATTTAATACTTTGAATTTTATTTTTAGAGAGTCTGTACCTATATCTCCCATATCAATATATACACAAGCTATTTGTCTATTATTTTCTGAAACATATAAATTTTTTGTTTCTTTATCTAATAGCTTTAAAATGTTTGTATCATAATTAATTTTAAAACTTGCTCCTACAATTTTCTCACTTAAATTTATTGTAAGTATTAATTCATCATCTACCTTTAGGTTTTCCTTTTTATCTATTTCCATATCAATACTAAACCCTAAACTTACAGTGGATATACTTATTATTGCTATTAGAATCACATTTATTAAAATAATTTTGTTTTTCATTTAAATCACTTCCTTTCACATTCTATCTTTTTAATGCTTCTAATAGCCACTTTCCTTCCTCAGATAATTCTTCTTTTGTCCAGCCTGTTGTTTTATCAGTATTTTTCAATATTGATGAGCTTTCATTTTTATTAGATAAGTTCCAACACATCCAACTTATATTATTGTCATTTAAAAAATCTATCCATTTATTTGCTTCATTTATATCTATTACACCATTTCCAGAGGCATCGCAAATACCAAATTCTGTTACAAATATAGGTAAACTAGCAGTTAATGCTGTATTTGCTTTTTGTCTTAAATATTCTTTATGTGTAGCTGCATAAAAGTGTAATGTATACATTATATTATCATATCCTGTAATTGGACTTTTGGCAACAATATCAACATCTTGTGACCATGTCGGTGTTCCTATTACTATTATTGCGTCTGTGTCAATATTTCTTATTTCTTTAATTACATCTTGAGCATATGGTTTTATATCTCTTTCCCATTGAACATCTCCATTTGGTTCATTACAAATTTCGTAAATCACATTATCATAGTCTTTATATTTTAATGTCATCTCTTTAAAGAATTCAACTGCTGAATTTTTATTAGTGTTTGGATTTCCATCACTTAAAATATGCCAGTCTATTATTACATATATTCCTGCATTTTTAGCATATTCAACACCATTGTTTACTATTTCATGTAAAGATTTTGTATATCCAACATTTGGGTCTGAATACATCGCAAGTCTTATAGCATTTATTCCCCATTCATCTCTCATATATATAAAAGCATCTTGATTTACATATTGAGGGAACCATTGTAACCCATGTGTGCTTACTCCCTTTAATTGGAAATTATCTCCATTTTTATCTACAATATTGGTTCCATTAACTCTTAATTGACCATGTTTTGCTACTGGAGTATTTTCTTGTGGCTTTGGTTTTTCATCTGGTTTTTCATCATCTTCTCCTGGCCTCTCATCACTTTCTCCTGGTTTTTCATCATCCTGTCCAGGTTCTTTATCTCCTCCTGTTTCAATGTCTAAATAATTTTCTGGAATTTTTGTTGCTAAATCTTCTTCAAGCATACCTAAATATATTTTTATCATTCTCGCAATATCTTGTGTGTCTAAAACATCATCACTTACTAAATTTGCTGCTAACCTTTCTATACTATCAACTTCTCTGTTGTCAGAATAATTGTTTTTTACTATCATAATGTCTTCTATATCACATATAGAGCCATCCTTATTTACATCTCCGTATAAAACTACTTTATAATCTTCATTGTTTACTGTTATATAGTCCCCTGTTTTTATTAAGTCTGTATCTTCTAATGTTTTGTTATTAGAGTCTTTCACATTTTTTATTTTTGAATCATATTACATAATTTCTTTTTTAGTAGAATTTATTGAGACTGTTTTTTCATTTAATAAAAATGTTGCGACTTTTTGATTTTCTATTAAACTATTATAATATTTAATGTCTTTTACATTATTATCAAGTGCAAAAGATTTTCTTATTACAAATAATGTACAAATAAATACTATTGCTATTATTATCCCTATTATTGCTATTTTCTTTTTCATATACTATTCCCCCTCAAAATACTATTTTATTATACCACTTTTTTCCTTAGCTTGCAATAATTATGTTAATAAAAATGTAGCTTCTAAATATGGATGAACAATGCTCACTCCCACACTCAAAGATAGATAAAAAAATAATTGGTGCACATTTTATGTGCACCAATTATTTTTTTATTATTTCATTACATTTAACTACTGTTACATTATTTGGTATATTTTTTAGAACTGTGCTATTTGCTCCGATTTTTACATTATTACCTATTTTTATAGGTCCTAGTACTTTTGCACCAGCACCAATCATTACATTATTTCCAATATCAGGATGCCTTTTATATTTATCTTTTCCTGTTCCTCCTAGTGTTGCATTATGATACATTGTACAATCATTTCCTATTGTTGCTGTCTCTCCAATTACAATCCCCATTCCATGATCTATAAAAAATCTTCTACCAATTTTTGCTCCTGGATGTATTTCTATTCCTGTAAAAAATCTTCCTATTTGAGAGTTTAATCTTGCTAAGAAAAATAACTTATGGATATATAAAAAATGTGATAGTTTATGAAATATTAATATATGAAATCCTGGATATAATATCATTACTTCTAGAATATTTCTTGAAGCTGGATCTTTTTGTTTAATATTTTTTGCATCTTCATACAATTCTTTAAATGGTTTTAAAATTTTCATTTATATTTCACCTATTGTATGATATGACAATCTTTTAGTTTTTGTACATAAAATTATATTGGATATGTAGCATTTTAGTTATATATATTCTCCAAAGAGCGGGCGATTAATAATCGCCCCTACATCTGTTGGGAAATCTCTTTAAAGTTAATAATAAAATTATTCATATTTTTATTTAATTATTTTGTAATATCTTATCTACTTGTTCTTTCGTGATATACCCATGTTTTATCATTGCATTAGCTACTTGTTTTTGCCTCTGTTTTGATAATTCTGGACTTTTTGTTGGTGAGTATACACTTGGTGCATTTGGTATCCCTGCAAGCATTATACTTTCATAGTCTGTCATTTCTATAGGTTCTTTTTTAAAATATCCATTTGATGCTTCTTTTACAGTATAATATCCATCTCCAAAATAACTTGTATTTAAATAAAATTCCAATATTTCATCTTTAGAGTAATTCTTTTCTATTTCTTTTGCCATAAATACTTCTGCTATTTTTCTTGTAATCTTTTTTTCTTGTGTAAAGTATGTATTCTTAGCAACTTGTTGCGTTATAGTACTTCCACCTTCCACAAAACTCATTGCTTGTATATCTTTTATTACAGCTCTACCTATTGATATTATATCTATTCCTCCATGTCTATAAAACCTATGATCTTCTACTGCAAGTACAGCATCTTTATAAATTTGTGGCATTTCTTCTAATTTTGTATAGTTTTCTACTGATTTTATGCTATCTATCTTATCTTTTAAAGAGGTTTCTTGTATTGCTACTTTATACATATTATATCCATCGTTTATAGCTATACCTGCTACAACACCTATTCCTAACATTGCTAAAATTATTATTACAATTATTATTCTTTTTAATACTTTCATTTAGACCTCCTGCTTTATTTTTTGATTTTTAAGTAATATGGAGGAATTTCTGGATAATATTCGCTAATACGTTTTAATTCCCCATTTGCTAGTTTTATAGTTAAATTTGGATATGTTTTTATCATCTTATTATTTCCCCAATTCTTATAGATAAATTTAGATAAATTGGTATTTTCAATATATATATCATTGTATTTTTCTAATCTTTTTTCTTTATATGATACGTCTAAATCATTTTCAACTGCAACCCTAGTTAAGAAAAAGTCTATTGCTACTCCTGATATTATACAATCTATTATTAGTGCTACTGTTAATATAGTTGCTACACTTCTTAATTTTACTACTCCACATTTTGTTTTTGTAAAATTAATTAATTTGTCGATTAAAGGATTTACAACTTTTATCAAGTATAGTCCCAATAATCCCCAAAATATCGAATAAATTAAGCATATTCTACCATTTATATTTAAGAACTTGTCCGAATAATCCCACCATTTTGTATTAAGTAGCTTTTCTCCAACAAAACTTACAATATATTCTGTAACACTTCCACTTAAAAACCCACCTAAAAATAATGTATGTACATCTTTTCCAAAGTATTGTAATGTGCATATCATTACTACTGCTCCTAGTCCATAGATTGAACAAAATGGTCCATATAGAAAGCTTTGTCTTGATTCTATTACTCCATACAAAACAAATGCATATAAGGTTTCTATTATGTATCCTATAAAACTATATATAACAAAATATGCAAATATTCTCCATACACTTATCCCTGTTATTGTAAATTGTTTTTTTTTCATTTCTTATTTTTTCCTTTCTAAAGAACATATGCTATTTCTTATAACAGGCGATTACTAATCGCCCCCTACATATTTTATAACATTTTCATTTAGGCATAATTTATTTCTCAGTTCAAATGTGCTAAGATTGAGAAAAACTCATCAGCAACAAATATACCAACTAAAATATATATTATAATTTTTTGTTTTTCTTTTGAAATTGATAAACATACTTTTTTCACTTTTTTCCTTACTAATGGGTGTAATTTTTCTGTAAAAAATATACCAAGTATTCCCCATACTAATGAATATAATATACTTATTCTTCCATTTAGGTTTAATATATCATTTGAATAATCCCACCATCTTTGATTAAATAAGATTTCTAATATATAGGATACTATATACTCAAATACAGAAAATGATATAACTGCTATAATGAACTTTAAGATTTTATTTCCTTTTACATTTCTTAAACTACCTATTAATATTAAAGCTCCAAATCCATATATGGGACAAATTGGTCCAAATAGAAATCCCCTATTTACAAATGTACGTTCAACATACATTGCAAATATAACTTCAAGTGACCATCCTAAAAATGAGTATATAAAGAAATATATTATTATCTTTTGTATATTTGATAATTCTCTTTTGTTAGATATTATTAACTCATTCAATGTATTTACCTCCAAAATTTACTCTATTTAATTTTTCTTTTGTTTTTGGGGTATTTTATCATATTTTTTTGTTTTTATCAATTTTCTAAAATTTTACAGGCTAACTCTTCTAATTTTTTACTGGTTTCTTCATTTAAAGTTGACATTATTGTTATAGTTGGTTCATAAATTGTAATATCTTTCATATTGCTTATTATATCTTTCATACATTTTCCTGCTGATGGTGCCCAAGTTCCATTTTCAATTATACCAATTTTACGATTTTGATAATTTTTTGCCTTTAATTGATTTAAGAACTGTTCCATTGGTGGAAATACTCCCATATTATAGCTTGAAGCAGCAAGTATGATTTTGTCATATCTAAATGCATCTTCTATTGCATCTGCCATGTCATCTCTTGCTAAGTCTTTTAATATTACTTTTTTTGCACCTTTTTGCTCTAATTTTTCAGCTAATTTTTTTGCTACATTTGCAGTATTACCATATATAGAAGCATATGCAATGAGTATTCCATCTTCTTCTGGTGTATAACTGCTCCATATATTATATTTGTCTATATAATATTCTATATTTTCTTTTAATATCGGACCATGTAATGGACAAATCATTTTTACATCTAATGTAGCTAATTTCTTTAATAATGCTTGTACTTGTGCTCCATATTTTCCTACTATATTAAAATAATATCTTCTTGCTTCTTCTATCCATTCTTCTTTTACATCAAGTGTTCCAAATTTTCCAAATCCATCTGCTGAAAATACGATTTTTTCTGTTTTTTCATAGGTTACCATTACTTCTGGCCAATGGACCATTGGTGCCATAAAAAATTGCAAAGTGTGTTTTCCTATGTTTATTTCTTTTCCTTCTTTTACTTCGACTTTTCTTTGTTCTAAATTTGGTATATTGAAAAATTGTTTTAACATTACAAATGTTTTTTGATTTCCAATTATTTTCATTTCTGGATATTTATTTGCTATTTCGCCTATGTTAAAGGCATGATCAGGTTCCATGTGTGATACTACTAAATAGTCTGGTTTTTTACCATCTAATGCTTTTTCTAGATTTTCTAACCATTCTTTTGATTTTCTTTTATCTATTGTGTCCATTATTACATTTTTTTCATCTTTTATTAGATAAGAATTATATGATATTCCATTTGGGACAACATATTGACCTTCAAATAAGTCTATGGTTTTATCGTCTGCTCCAATATATATTATATCTTCTGTAATCTTCATTACTAATTATTCCTCCTTTTTAGCACTTTAGGGCGTTTTCGGATTTTTTCTCCGATTGCGCCCCTTACATTTTCTAAATTTTAAAACGCTTTTAAATTATTCTTCGACTTTTTCAAACATTTCTTTTCCTACACCACATAATGGGCATACCCAATCATTAGGTAAATCAACAAATTTTACTCCTTCTTTTTCTTCATCATAAATATAACCACATACTGTGCATTTGTATTTTTCCATAATTTTCACTCCTATCTTTTTTTGTTGTAGTTATTATATCACTATATCAGAAAAAAGCAAATTATTTAAGCACTTTTTATTTGTTCATTATATTCTAATATTTTTTCTATCTCTATTGATTTATTATGCTCTATTCTTTCCCATTTATAATTTCTTTTCCATAATGCAATTATATTTACTGGTATCCATGTTAATATAAATATTGGAAATGTCAATATTCCCTTTAAGTTATCTTTTATTCTTTTATTGTTAGATTTTATTGCAAAGATTGATAGAGCAACACTTGTTAAGTAACAACATAATAATGAGGAAAATGTGTCATGACTAATTCCATATATTATTGCTAATATTATATGTAATGCAAACGCAATACTACTTACAATTTGCAATGTTGGTGCCATTAAAAATATTAAAGCATCAATACAATTTAACTTTCCTTTTATTCCTTCTTGTATTAGGTTAGGTGCATAGTTTAATAAGCATTGATTTGTTCCTATTGACCAACGCATTCTCTGCCTGAAAGATTCTTTTAATGTTGTAATTTGTTCATCATATGTTATTGCTTCTCTTACAAAGGCTATTTCTTCATTATTTATTGCACATTTTACAGATAGTTCTATATCTTCTGTCATGCTTTTAGGATTGTAACCTTTTTTGTATAACCTTTCTTTTGCTATCATAAATCCTGTTCCATTGATAAAACTAGATTGTCCTATATTCATTCTTGCTCTATTGAAGAAATGATTTTGTATCATATAATATAGTGTATAACAATTAGATATCCATGTGTCATGTGGATTTTTGCTGTCTCTATATCCTTGTGCTAATTGGTATCCACTGCATAAAGCATCATTCATTTTTTCTATAAATTGTGGATGTACTACATTGTCTGCATCAAAAATTATAAATGCATCATAACAGTTAAAATTATCATTTAAATATTTAAAACTGTATTTTAGTGCTTCTCCTTTTGATTTTATTTTTTTTGAACATTCTATTATTTTTGCATTGTTCTCTATTGCAATTTCTTTTGTTTTGTCATTACAGTTATTCGGAAATACAAAAACATCATATAATTCTTTTGGATATTTTTGCTTTTCTAAACTATCTAATAAATTTCCTATTACCTTTTCTTCATTTCGTGCAGGAATTATAATTGCAAATCTATTTTTTGCATTTGTCTTCTTTATCTTTTTCTCCTTTAAAAATACAAATATTCCTATAATAACATAGTAAATTCCATATAATATCATTAGTATATCTACTACTTTTAATATTCCAACAATTATTTTTAACATAATATCACCTTTTTTCTTATTTAATTATACACAACCAAATAAAAAAATAAATGACTATATTGTCACTTTTAGGGTTTTTTTATCGAATTTTTTTAACTGTATTTTGTATATTGGTTAAAGGGCGGATGTATTTCTACTATCCGCACTTTCCTCGTTAGCACTTAGTCCTCTACGCTTACAACATAGAAATCCTCACGTTCTTCCGCATATACCTTATAGACATTATTATAAGCAATTGTCTTTTCAACAGCACGTATTTTTATTTTACATAATTCATTTTTCTTGTATCATTGTACACTGTCTTCCTAAATCATGAATATAATATCTTATTAATATAAAATTTTATTTTGAAAGGATTTATTATGAATCACATTGAAACTATTAAATTAGAGAAAGATTTGTTTTATAAAAAGGCTTTGATCCTTAAGTATTCTATATCTTACCCTAAAATAACTTATTCTGATTACTCTAATTGCATGGAGTGTTTTAATTTATATAATGAAAGTATTGCTTTAAATCTCCAAAGAAGGGCTGAAAATGAATTGTTTACAGAGGCTAAAGAGCTTTATGATTTTAATTCTAGTAATGGTTACCCTTTAATGACTTATGAGGTTATGTTGGATTTTAATATTACATATAACTTTGATAATTTGCTTAGTTTATATTATGATGAATATATTTTTTCTGGTGGTGCTCATGGTAATACCATTCGTTCTTCTCAAAATTGGGATTTGTTAAATTGCTACCAAGTTCCTTTTTATTGTTTTTGGAATGATAATCCCTATTTTTTAATAGATGTATTTAAATCAATTAATAGACAGATTGCAGAAAACCCAGAGTATTTTTTTGATAATTATTGCGAATTAGTTTTAGAGACCTTTAATCCTGAAAGTTATTATATTACACCTAATTGCTTGACTGTGTTTTTTCAGCAGTATGATATTGCACCATATTCTAGTGGAATACAGACGTTTTGTGTGTAGATATTATAACGGACGCCCTTCGGGCGTCCCTACATATTCTTAAATGTATTTTACAGAAATGTTATAATTTTTATATATTTTCCTGTCTTATTGCCTCTAAGATATTTTCTTTTTTTATTTTGCTAGCTGAATACATCATTGTTGAAAGTACTAATGCAAATACTCCTACTACAGATATTATTATACTATTCCAAGGTATTAAAAATTCGCTAAATTTCATTATATTTGCTACTGATCTTGATATTAAAAATATTACACAAAATGAAACTGGTAGTGCATATATTAACGATTTTAATCCAAAGAATAAACTTTCTAAGAATAATATTTTATTAAATCCACCGAGGTGTTAGCCCCATACTTCTTAACATCGCAAATTCCTTTTGCCTTAAAGATATACTTGTGCTTATTGTATTAAATACACTTGTAACTCCAATTAATGTTACTAAACTTATGAAACCATATAAAAGTATTTTTACTGCAATTACTAAATTTTTCTCTTGCTGATTATCTAAAGCAATATTTGCTACATAAATTTCATGACTTCCTGAATTATATTTTGCTTCTATTTTTTCTCCTTCTTCTGCAAATTTCTTAATTTCTGATGTCTTTATTAATATTTTCATTGTTGGCGAATAAGCAGTATCATCTTTTAAATTTCTTTTTTTCCATTCATATATTTTATTATATGTTTCATTATTTACAATTAAAGTGGCGGATTCTCTATATTTATAGTGCTCTGTTGCAAATATTGTTTCTTTTGTTGCTATAATATTATCTATTTTAAGTGTTTCTTTTTCTCCTCCTACTACTTTTGTATCTTCATTATCCATATCATCTGTATATTTTGGTATTTTTAAATTTAAGCTAAGATTTTTAGTGTTTTGTAGTGGAGTTACTATGTTTGTTACAGAATCTTTTCTAATTTTTGCTTGGTTAAGTAATATTGATTGACCATAAGTTCCTTTGATTTTTTCTATATATTCTTTATATTCTTCGTCTGAAATTTTTACAATGTTTATACTAAATTCTTCTTCATATAGTTTTTTATAATATTCATAATATTCTTTATTATATCTATCTTCTTCAAGTTTCTCATATGGAAACCAAAGTTCATCAATTATTGAGTATTTTTCTATATTTTCTATACTTAATACATCTTTTGTAACTCTTTCTTTTAATTCTTCACCTTCATCATAAAAATATACTACACTATCATAATTATATGGATATACTAAGCCTTCACTTGTTCCTACAAGGAATTGCAGATATGAACTAAATGATATAAATAATACTATACTTATAAATAAAGATATTATTGTTATTCTATACTTTCTTTTATTTCTTTTTATATTTTTTAGTGCGATTTCTCCTTCTACTCCAAATATTTTTCTTATTAATTTACTTGTTTTTATTTTCTTCTTGTTTATCTTTATTTCATCATTTTGACGTATTGCTTCTACTGGTGTAACCTTACTTGCTCTTTTGGCAGGTATCCAAGCAGATATTAGTATTACTATACACATAAATATTATAGGAATAATTACATATACAGGATTTATTGTTAATTCAAATGCCATTCCCATCATGTCTTGAATAAGATTATTTAATATTTGAAGTACTACATATATTCCTAAAAACGCTCCTGCTACACCTATTACTATTCCTATACTTCCTACTATTAGTGCTTCAAAAATCACTGTATTTCTTATCTGCCTTTTTGTTGCACCTATGCTTGATAATAAACCAAATTGTTTTTTTCTTTCCATTGTAGATATTGCAAATGAATTATATATTACAATGATACATCCAACTGATAATAACGCAAGTGCAATTGACATCATACCTGCTACTGTTGCTGTAAAGTTTCCACTTTGACTTGTTCCATAAAAATATAATAGTTGATTATTATATTCTATATCATTTTTCGAAAGTTTTAATATTTCTCCTAACTTTTCTGAATTTTCAAATGTCTTACTAGGATTTTTATATATTACATAACCATTTACCTTATCTTCATTTTTAATTTCTTCATTTAATGTAAATACTGAATATCCACAAGAATAGCGTTCCTCTAGGTTACTTCTTCCTACAAGTCCAACTATAGTGAATTCTTTTGTATCACAAATTTCTAATTTTTCGTTTTCTGTATAACGTAGTGTATTTATAATTTCTCCATCATCATAATAAAATTTTTCATTATCTTTATTTATTAATTGTACGAAATCTAATATACGTCCCTCTTCATTAATTCTATATCCAAGTTCTAATTTGATTTTATCTCCTACATTTAGTTTTACTCCTCCATTAGTTTCTATATGGTTAGATATTAATAATTCATTTGAATTATTAGGCATTCTACCATCCATTAATTTCAGTCTTTTTAGATAATCTTTGTTAACACTTTTTAATCTTAAATATGGTTTACTTTTATTTGTTATTCCTTCTAATTGTGCATATCCAATGTTTTGCTCATAAAAGATTTCTTTTATAGTTACATTCTCTTTTAGTGCATTTAAGTCTTTTCCTTCTATTTGATTAAAAATTGTATTATAATCTCCATAGTTTTCTATGGCATCATTAAGCATTGCTTGATGAAAACTTGAGAACAATAGCCCAATACCTAACATTAATGATGTTGATAGTATTATTCCAATTATTGTAACTAAGGTTCTTCTTTTATTCATTAGAAGGTGTTTTATAGTTAAATTTTTTAATATTCCCATTTATTTCACCTTCTTGTCACTAACGATTTTACCATCATCAATAGTAATTATTCTGTCTGCATTTAATGCTAGACTATTATCATGTGTTATCATTATAATTGTCTGCTCATATTTTTTGTTTGATAGTTTTAATAGTTCAATAATTTCCCTTGATGCTTTACTGTCTAAGTTTCCTGTTGGTTCGTCTGCAAGTAATACTGCTGGTCTATTCATTAATGCTCTACCTATTGATACTCTTTGTTGTTGTCCTCCTGATAGTTCGTTTGGTAAATGTTTTACTCTTCCTCTTAGTCCTAATGTGTCTATTAATTCTTCTAAATATCTACTATCTGGTTTCTTTCCATCTAATAATAATGGAAGTGTCATGTTTTCTTCAACATTTAAAATTGGTATTAGATTATAAAATTGATAAATAAGTCCTACTTGCCTTCTTCTAAATACTGCTAAATTTGTCTCATTTAATTTGAATACATCTTTATTATCTACAAAAACTTTTCCTGAGGTTGGTTTGTCTACACCTCCAAGTATATGCAATAATGTTGATTTTCCACTTCCACTTGCTCCTACTATAGCAACAAATTCTCCCTTATTAATACTAAAACTTATTCCATCTAGTGCTTTTACAAGTGTTTCGTTTTTACCATAAGTTTTGCACAAATTTTCAACTCTTAAAATTTCCATATTTAATCACATTCCTTCCTAAGGCACAAATCAAGTTTGAAAAAGAATTAGTATATTGCTAGGCAAACAAATTTGAAATCAATGAGGCGTACTTTTGTACGTTCATTTGATTTCAAATGAAGTTTAACAACGCAATATGCTGATTATTTTTCGAACTTTATCCTCCCTTAACTTTTATGGGGTAATTATACCTATATAACATGACTTTATAGTGACAAGAAATATTACAATTTTGTCACATTCAAACGCACGAGCAATGCTCGCCCCTACAATCCATTTACCAGGCAAATTTAATCATATTACAGAAATATTACAAAGACCAAGAGCAGTATTTAGAAATAGTAGAGAGAATGTAGGGGCGATTAGTAATCGCCCGTTCTCCAAAGCATTTTCTTAAAAATATCTATCTTCTTTCCAATTTCTTATATTGTTTTTTATATAATCTTTAATTTTTATATATTCTTTTTCATTTCTTATAATATGTTCATAAAATGATT
>CAMUHU010000038.1 GCA_947088765.1 uncultured Clostridium sp.
GCTAGCGATTATAGCATTTATATAATAGGAAAGTATAACTTTCCTATTATATAAATAAAAATCACCATATTATTTTATGGTGATTTTTTTTATTTTATGATTTTTTTATTTTTTACGTCTTCTTTGCATCCAAACTATAATTCCTACTACTATTATTATTAAAGGAAATGTGAATATTATGACTTTTACCGTTAAGTCCTCTGCTTCTGTTGGTGCATATGTTACTGTTGAATGCATTTTTCTTATTGTAATTGAATCTGTTCTTTCTGTTAAATATGATATTGAATTTAATATTAAATCCTGATTATTATAAAAGTATATTGCATTTGCTGCCTGCTGGCTTATGGTTATTGGTGTGTCTGTTGCAAATGCGTTATTTGCATATATAACTAATTGTGATGTTACATTGTTTTCTTCCTCTTTATCTATAATCTTTGTTGCTAATGCTCCAACTATATATGATTTAATTTCTTCACCTTCACTTGGTCTTGATGACCCATTACTTAAATCTGTTCTATAAAATGACTTTTCACTTGTTGTTAATAGCTCTGTTACTGTAACTTGCAATTCGTCTAAATTTTCTTCATCTGCTATATCTATTTTTCCCGAATCTATAAATAAAACTTTTCCACTTGTTGCAAAAGCACTTGTAATTTCTGATTCTTTATTTAATGTTGGTAGTATTAAGTCCTGTGTTTGCATAAGCATTGATGACGTATCTTGTTCTACAATGATTCCATTGTTTGAGACATTAACACCATACAAATCTAAGATTTTCTTTGTATTACTCAATACTCCACTATTTGTATAGTCTGAAAGCCATAGTATGTTTCCTCCATTATTAATATATTTTATAATTAGTTCTGTCTCATAGTCTGTAAAGTCAGTTTTTGGTGATGCTATTATTAAGGTTTTACAATCTTCTGGTATTTCATTTTTTACTAATAAGTCTAATGTTTCTACTTCATTTACTTCACTTTTCAATGCTTCTGTTAATATTCCAAAGTAATTATTTATTCCATATTCACTATGTCCTGTTAGAAAATATATTTTTGGTGCATTTTCTAAAGTTACCCCTAATATTGAGTTTGTCATTTTTTGTTCAGTTAAATCGATTTCTTCATATGTTGTATAATCCATAGTGAAAAAATCATAAGAGTTTGCTTTTATATTTCTTCCTTCACATTCAAATACTACTGTTTGATATTCTTCATCTGATGTTGTAATGTTATATTGTTGTGCTAAGTCTGGTCTTTCTGTAACAGATACTATTTCAAATTTTATATTATCTTTATATTTAGAATATTGTTTTGCTAAGTCTACTACAGAAGAGTCTTCTTCATATCCAAACATATATATTTTTATTTCTTGATTTACGTCTTTTAATCTATTTTTAGATTCCTCTGATAAACTAAAAAATTTTTCTTTTGTCAAGTCTATATCTGATATATCTATAGCTTGTATTCCTAAGTTTATTGCTAAATACATTGCAATTACAACAGCAATTAATAAAATTGTAAAACTATTTTTTTTGAATACCTTACTCTTTATTATTTCTATTATCTTTTTCAATTCTAATATCATTCCTTTCTTAAAACTCTAATCTGATTGGAAAAAAATTGTTATTTTATATTTTTTCTTCTCTTAAGAACTATAATTGTTAATATTACACATGTTATTGTAAAGGTTATTAATTGTACTGTTTCTTCTATAGGAATCATTCCATTTATGAATTTTTGGTATAAGTCTATAAAAGATATCATTGAAAATATACTTGATAAATTTTTAATGTACATTGTTGCAAAGAAAAATACAAATGTAATTATATATGCAATTATTGGTTGACCCGTTATGCTTGATGCTAATTCTCCAAATGATATATATGCCATTGTTAACAATACAAATCCTAGTAGAGTTGTTCCTAGTGTTGATATGTCTGGTGCTCCAAAGTGGCTTATTATTGCTAAATACATGAAAGAGAATATTTCTGTTATTAATACTACTATTATTGCTGCAAAAAATTTTCCTAGCACTATCCCTGTTGTACTCTTGGGAGATGTCATAAGTAGCTGGTCCGTTCCATTTTTCCTCTCCCCTGCAAACATGTTCATTGTTAATATTGCTACTATAAAAGTTAAAATAACTGCACTATCATAAAATATATACGAAAAATTTAAGCTACCTGAGACATATGTATATAAATAAAATATTAAACTAGATGTTTCCAAAAATAGTCCTATAAATACATATCCTATTGGAGTTAAAAAGTATGTTTTTAATTCTTTTTTTAATACTGATAACATTATTCCTTGCCTCCTTTTTCTTTCTCTGACTCTTTTTTATCATAACTAGCTTGCTCTTTTGTATTTTCCTTTTTACTATAATTATTTATTAGCTGTAAAAATGCGTCTTCTAATGTAGCTTCTGTTTTCTTTAGCTCTAATATAGTTATTCCATTTTTTGCAAACTTTTCAGATATTTCTTTTCTTATGTCTCTATCCTTTATTGCAAAGATTGTATATTGCTTTGTTCCATCAGAGTTTTCGCTTATTAGTTCTATCTCTTTTACATTATCTATTTCTTTTACAATATCATTTATTTTACCCTCTGTATCTTCTACTGTAACTGTTAATATATTTTGATTACTTACTTTGTTTTCTAGATCCTCTGGTGTATCAACTGCTAAAATATTTCCTTTATCTATTATTATTACTTTTTCACATATTTGACTTACTTCTGATAAAATATGTGAACTTATTAGCACAGTATGGTTTTTTCTTAGTGATTTTATTAAATCTCTAATTTGTTTTACTTGTTGTGGATCTAACCCTACTGTCGGTTCATCTAATATTAATACTTTTGGATTTCCTACAAGTGCTCCTGCCATACTTACACGTTGCTTATATCCTCTTGATAAGTGCCTATTTAGCTTATTTTGAACTTCACTTAATCCAGTTTCTTCTATTGCTTTTTGAACATAAGACTTCTTGTCTCCTCTTTTTACACCTTTTAAATCTGCCATATAACTTACAAACTCTTTTACTGTTAAGTCATTGTAAATGGGTACCCCTTCTGGCATATATCCTATTTGACTTTTTACTTTTTTAGGTCTTTTATTTATGTCATATCCATCTATCTCTATTTTTCCTTCTGTTGGTTCAATATATCCTGTTATCATATTCATTGTTGTGGTTTTTCCTGCACCATTTTTACCTAGAAATCCTACAATTTCACCTTCTTTAATGTTAAAGCTAATATTATTTACTGCTATGAAATTATTATATTTCTTTGTAACATTTTCTAACTTAATCAACTTTATTCCTCCTATAAAATTTGATAGTAAAATATTACCATCCTTATCCTATGTTTGCAATAGCTTTCACAGAAAATTTACAAGAATATTTAGATTTTTTTCGAAATATCTTGATTTTTTATTTTTAATATGTTATAGTATATAAGTATGTTAATTAAATATTTTTTATCGAGGTGTAGCGCAGTTGGTAGCGCGCGTGGTTTGGGACCATGAGGTCGCAGGTTCGAACCCTGTCACCTCGACCATACGATAGCAATTTTTAGGAAACTCAAGAAAATTGCAAAAGTCTGAAAGGGTATTAATCAATGGATTTTGGTTAATACTCTTTTTCTATGCAGTTCTCAAAAATTCTATAAAAAGTTTTAAAATAGTTCTAAAATTTATGTTTTAAAAAATTTTTAAGGCAATAAAAAATGTTTTAAAAAGTTCTAAAAAACTATATGAAACTTTAAAATGCTCTTTCATCTTGGAAAGGAACAATGATGAAAGAAATAGATTATTATAAAAATAATGAAATATTAGAAAATAGTTATTATCAAATACCACAAGAACTATTTGTTAATAGCTTATATAAAGAAAAGTTAAATTCAGATAGTAAAATATTATATGCTTTTTTACTAGACAGATTATCTCTATCACAAAAGAATCATTGGTTTGATGAATATGGTAGAGTTTATCTAATATTTACAAGAGAAGAAGTACAAGATAAACTTTGCTTATCTGAAAAAACAGTTACAAAAGCATTTAAACAACTATTAGAAGTAAATTTAATAGCAGAAAAAAGACAAGGTTTGGGAAAACCTAATTTGATTTATGTTGGTAAAATTCAACATGAAGAAATAATCGCTGATATTGAACAGAAAAATTTACAAGTCTTGAACAGTAAAAGTTACGGTTCTGGAGAAGTAAAAAATACAACTCCTGATACGGAAATTTTACCCACAATCAATCCTAATAATATCAAAACTAATATAATCAATACTGATTCTATCAATCCTAAAAGTAACAAAGAATGTATTGTATTAATGGATATAAAAGAAAAATCTAAACTAAATGAATTTACAAAAGATGAACAAATTATATTAGAAGATGTAATAGAAAGATTATATTATGCTGATAGTTTAAAAGTTGGTAGTGTAGTAATTACTAATTCCAAAATATTATCTATGCTACCTTTAATAAATAAAAATAACTTAATTCAATTATTAGATATTGTGAAAAATAGTAACAATATAAAAAATATGACTAATTATTTAATGATTTGTCTATATAATAATTTAGGAAATAGCAATATAAAATTACAAAATAAAACTGCTGTTTCTACTCGTGAATATGAAAGAAAATATCCAGATGGATTTTTCGACAGCTTATATGCTAATTTCTCTTATGAAAATGCAGTAGCATCTTTTTAAGAATTTGCTCTAATATGAAGTTGCAAAGATATGCTATAGTATTGCAACTTCACGATAATTTATAATGACAAGTTCATTATAAATTATCGCCTAAAAAGTGCATTATGCAATTTTTAGGTAAGCCTCGCAGAGCACATTGGATAAGTTTTGAAAAAAACTTGTCTAGTGTGTTAGACAAGAATATCTTATCTCGCAGATTTGAGAAGGAGCAAAGAAGAATATATGAGCTATGCTATAATTAGAAATGAAAAACTAACTAGAGCACAAGCTATGGGAGCATATAAGCATAATGAAAGAAAAACAAAAAATCATTCAAATAAAAATATAGATAGCAGTAAAACAGAATTAAATTATTATTTAAAGAAAAATGAATTAAGTTATATAAAAGGATTTGATAGAATAAAAGAAAAATATGATTTAAAAGGTCAAATAAGAAGTAATAGTAATATAATATGTGAAATGGTATTTACATCTGACCAGAAATTTTTTGATGAAATAGGTTACGAAGAAAGTAAAAGATATTTTAAAGAAAGTTATAATTTTATCTGTAAATACAAAAATTTAGGAGAGCAAAATATAATTTCAGCAGTAGTTCACATGGACGAAGATACACCACATATGCATTTATTATTTATTCCAGTAGTTCATACAACAGATAAACAAGGAAATAAAATAGATAAAGTATGTTGTAGAGACTTTTGGAGAGGCAAAAATAGTTATAGAGATTTGCAAAATGCTTATTTCAAACATATTTCTGAAAAAGGTTTTAAATTGGAAAGAGGAGAATTAGTTGAAATAACCAATAGAGAACATTATTCTGTGCAAGAGTTTAAGCAAATAACTAATTTTGAAAATACCAAAAATGTGTTAGAAAATATAACATTAGATTTACCAGAAACACCTAATATTAGAGATATTAAAAAGGTTATGATTAATCGTGATGAGAAAATAGAAAATGAAATAATAAAGCCTAGAGATAATTTAATACAAGAATTACACAAAGAAAATATATCACTCTGTAAAGAATTATCAAAACAGTCAAATACTGTAGAAATGGCAACAGAATATGAAAAGAAACATACTCAAATGTTTGAAGATAATATAAATTTAAAGTTCAAATGTAGGAAGTTGGAGGAAACTTTGGAAAATAAAGAAAAAAATCTAAAACAGCATTTTGAAGATGAAATTTATAAAATAGATTACCAATATCAAAAAATAATAAACAAATTAGAAAAAGAAAATAACTATTTAAAGAAGGTTATTGATAAATTTAAAATTATAGTTCAAAAATTCATTACTTGGGTATGTCATAAGTTTTCGTATCCTTCTGAGGATGACCTTATAAGGAATTTTGAAAAAGAAACATATACTAACTTCAATATTGATAAACAACTTGATGTGAGCAAATATGAAAAGAAAGAAAAAGAAGATGAATT
The DNA here is from genome assembly GCA_947088765.1 of uncultured Clostridium sp. Classification (GTDB taxonomy): domain Bacteria; phylum Bacillota; class Clostridia; order TANB77; family CAG-508; genus CAKPSH01. The sequence continues at coordinate 6,162 of CAMUHU010000038.1, forward strand.
GGAATTATATTAGATATATAGTTAGTTGGCACAGTATTTTAGCAATACTGTGCCAACTTTGGTCCGAATTTTCGGTCTCCTACTATTAGGATAGGTTAGTCATCGACTGCCAGCGAGCCGTGTGTTACAGAAAATCCCCACCTGTAAAAAAGTTCTGCAAGGTCATCATATGAATAGTTAATATGACCTTTAATCGCCATAATGACCATACAGGCACCGCTGTTATTTACTAACTCATGCTCTTCGCCTATAAGGCATACATAAGCAGTTTTATGGGAGATTCTTGCCCACACTTCCCATTGATTGTCATGTCCATGCATCTTGATGGAAGTCCAAGGTGCTACGTACAGATATTGTATTTCATCAATACCCTCAAGTGTACGTTTCTCTGCCTTAGGACCTACCAACCGAGAGGGACTTGCCCCAGATGTTCCAGTAATAAATTCTTCTGGAAGTTCCATTGCCTTAATCATATCGCTCATATTGCTACCTCCTAATGTTTGCAAAATATTTTGGTTTACGAAATAATTATATCATATTTACATAATTTTAGCAAATTAGTTGCAAAACTTTTCTAATTTAGACGCTTTTTAAACTTATACTGTCTTTTTTCAAAACCATTATTCTCATAGAATCTGTGAGCATTTATATTTGAAATAAGACTGGTTAGTTCTAGTGATTCACAGTCTATGTTTACTGCATAATCCATTGCATTTTGTATTAATAGTTTTCCTATACCTGTATTTCTATACCTTTCATTTACAATTAAATCATCAATAAAAAGTATGTTCTTTTTCTTTGCTAATCTATTTATTATACGTGCTATAAGAACACCTACTACTTTATTATCTTCTACTGCAACAATTTCATAAAAGTTATCATCATTTAAACTAGCTTCATACTTTTGGGCAAATATAGAATATTCTATTTTATTTTCATATAACTCATCTAATAACTCAAATACTTCTTCTAAATCTTTTAATTCAAGTTTTCTTATCATTATTTTATCAATCCTTTCAAATTATTCTCTTTCTTCACCATCTATATTACTAGATATATGTAAATTATCTAATTCTTTAACTCTTTCTTTTTCTAAAATAATCATACAAGTATCGCAAATAGTACCACTTTCTTCAAATGTAGCAGGTTCCAAATTTATAATTTGATGAAATTTTGAAGATTTACATGTGTTTATAAAATTTTTAAGAGTTGGAGATTTTTGATTGTTTATATCTCTTTCTAAAAGACTATTTTTTCCAATTATACTTACAAGAGTTCCTCCTTTATTAAGTAACTCATATGCAAGTAAAATATGTTTCAAATCAGACTGTTTCGAAAATGGAGGATTCATTAATATTTTAGATATATTATTAGGTAATACCCTTTTATCTAAAGCATCTTCAAATGTAGATTGAATAACATTTACATATCCACTTCTTCTAAGAAATTCACAAAACTCTGGATTAGGCTCAACCAAAAAAATATTCTCTTTTGGAATATTTAGACCATTTACTAAATTTCCAGTTCCAGCTGAAGGATCTAATACTATATCATTATCGCAAATGTGAGCTGATTGTTGCATTTTTTTTGATATTTCTAGTGGAGTAAAATAAGCTTGCAACTTCTCTATTTCTATTTGTTCTTTACTAAGAGGGAATTGGTTATTAGCTTTTTGAATTGCTTCTTGTATAATTCCTGTAGTTACTTCTTTTATAAAGACAAAACTTTTATGTGCTTCGCTCCAATGTCCTCCAATTTCCATAAAATAAGGCTTTAGTAATGAGCGTTCTTCATAAGATAATCTATTAAAATATTGGTGATTATCTAACTCTTGGCTATCTACAAAAATGATTTTATATGCTGGTTTCATATCTGGCATAATAATTTGTTGAATAATAAAATCATTATTGACTTTCAATATAAATCATCTCCTTTGAAGTTAATATAGCATAATATATGCTCTTTTTCAATTTTTTTTTGGAAAAACTATATACATTTTTATAAATTTATTGTATAATTTGATTATAGAAATGAATAATATATATTATAAATAATATTATTTACTTTGGTCTCACAAGGACCAAACCCGTGTAGACGCTGAGCGTCGCAAAAAGCCATTCAAACGAATGGCTTTTTATTATGAAATAACAAGGTTTTGGGGTACCCACTCGCAATCTTTGATTGCGTAAGTGGGTCAAGTTCTTATAATCTCTTATTCTTTAATTGTCTAATTATTCCCAATATATCTTTTACACTAAAAAAGTATTTTTCTGCTTTTGTTAATGGCATATTATTGTTATGTTTATATACAATTTTATCAACAAATGTTAGCATATCAGATACTTGAAATAATCTTTTCTCCTTATGATTAAATTCAATTCTATGTTCTACATTGTTTTTTGTAATTAATAATGTATCTATAATAGCACCTAGTGCTTCTTGTCCATTATCATAGTAAACAACTACTTTCTCAAACTCGTTCATATAATCATTTATAGAGTCGAAAAATTTGCTTATTTGAAGTGCTAATTCTCTATTTAATTGTGCTTTATTATTTTTAAATCTTTTATCAATTATAACTGTATGTATTTTTACTTTTACTCTTTTTGAAAAGTAAAATATAGACCAAAAAATATCTTTCCTTTGTTCTAATTTAAAATATGAATAATCTCCTCTTTTAGCAACTAAATCTGCTAAATGTATCATTCCATCATAATTAGCGTTTTTTAATCTATTGTTTAGATATTCTAAGTGATTAGTTATTGAATCAGCACTTTCATGAAGTGTAAATGAAACTCCATATAATTCTGAACTCCCATCTACGAATCCAAAATCTCCACTTTCATCTATAAATATATTAAGTCTTTTTATTTTTATCACCTCACTTATTTTCTATCATCCATTTATATAATTCATCTTCTGTTATGTTTCCTTGCTTATATTCTTTAACTTTTGCTTGTGCTAACTTTTTCCATTCTGCAAATTCTTTTTTTAATTTAGTATCTTTTAAATTTCTTGACATTGCATTGAATTTTTTATTATAGGTTCTTCTATATTCAAGTAATCCTGGAATACTTTCCAGATTCTTTTTATATGTTTCTCCTGCCCCTTTTTCTCTACAAGTAGAGCCATCTTTTTGTAAAAAGTCACAATATATTTCATTCAATTTATTTGGAATATAATATTTACTACAATTTTGGCAAGTTCTAATAGTCAAATTATTTCGTACAATTTGATTCAATACAACAAAACATAGATCCCCCAAAGAATAAGAAGAATAGATATTAGAAGTATTTAATAAGAAAGAATCATATGCCATCTCTTCTAATAATTCATTAAATGTTAATTTATTATATTTTTCGATATTATCTTCAAAAGTATAATTAATTATAGTAGTATTATTTTTATAATCTGATATGTTCATTCTATTTTTTATAATACATGCTGTTAGTTTTTCGCTTGGCGAATAATTATCATATTCATTATTATTATTCAAATTATATATAAAATCTACTAGACTTTTAAAGTCTTTTTGTATTTTTATAAATCTTTCTGAACGCAAATTATGCACTTTTTTTAATTCATCAAATAAGATTTGTTCTGTTTCATATTCTTTCTTTAACTCTTTAGGCTCATAACAATCTACAAATTCTATACCATAATAACAATAAAAAGAATCAAATGCTTTTTCAAAACAAGAAAAATCCGTGTTTAGAAAATGCATTAAAAATGTTCCTATTTTCTCTACATAAGGTGTATATACTACAAAAGGAGTTTTTTCAATTTTTTGCTTTTTAAATTTATAATTACTAATACTATTTGTATTTCGCTGAATTTCTAATTTTAATTTCAACATACTGCTATCTAGAACTTGTGTTAAATTTCCAAAATCATAAAATGGTGTTAAATAATATTCTTCTTTTTTATCACTATTAAACCATATTAAAAAGCCATAATCTCCTATATATTTTTGTTTCTTTTTCATAATACCCTCCAGTTGTGTAAAATTTTTTACATAATTTTAAAATTGCTATTGACAAATAAAATTATTCACGCTATAATCAAGTTGCAATTTTAAAAGAGTTTATAATATTTTACACACTTATATAATACAGTAACATATGAAAAATGTCAAGGAGAGGAGGTAAAAATTATGCAGAATTTAGAAGAATTTGAGATAAAATTATACTCAACAGATGATGTATGCAGATTATTGCATATAGGAAGACAAAAATGCTTACAGTTATTTCATCAAGAAGATTTTCCAAGTATTAAAATAGGCAGAAAGTTTTGGATAAAAGCAGATTGCCTAAATGAATTTTTAAGCCATAAAAGAATTATGGCAGAATAAAAAGAAAGAAGACTTAAATCTACACTATTTAAATCTTCTAAACAAACAGGAAATGCCCTGTTCGATATGTTTGTAAAATTATTATACTACCAATTAAAAAAATGAGCAAGGTATTTCCTCGAAAATTTTTAGAAAGTGAGGAAATATTAATGAATACAAAAGGTTATACAGTAGGAACATATACAATAAAAACAGAAAAAAAGAACTCTGAATTACCTATGTGTCCTATTTGTAAGAAATGTAAAGATAGATCCATTTGCCAGAACAGGAAAGATAAAAAATCAATGAGCAAATGTGATAAATGTAAAAAATGCAAAGATGCAGATAAATGCGACAAATTCTATATTAATGAACAACACAAGGCAACCTTAACAATAGGAAAAGATATAGAAACAAGCGAAGCAATTAGAAAAACATTTACAGCTAAAACACAAGAAGAAGCATTAGACAAAATGTATAAATACAAATTAGAAATGAAAAAGTCTGGAGGAACTATTAAATTAAAAAGAACAGAAAAAACAATAGCAATCCTAGCAAAAGAAATTGAAGATTCTAAATACAGAATGGGCAAAACTAAAGCAAATGCTTATAATACCAATATGTCAACACTAGAAAGAATTAAAAAGCATAAATTTGCAAATATACCAATAGAAAAAGTAACCAAAAAACAAATTGAAGACTTTTTACAGGAAGAAAGAGTAAAATCAAATTCTACAATAAAGAAAGATTATAGAATGCTTAAATATGTGTATGAATATGCAAATTATAAATTGTATTTAGTAAAAAATTTATTTGAAGGTATAGACCGAATAGAAAAACCAAAAAGTTTAAAGGAAGATAAGGATGTTGTTGCTCTAACAATTACAGAACAAAAGCAACTAGAAGATTATTTAGAAAGTCATAACTCAATATATAAAAATATCATACTAATTTGTTTATATACTGGTATGAGAATTGGCGAAGTATTAGCCCTAAATTATAATGATGACATTGATTTAGATAATAAAATGATTAAAGTTACAAAGACACTAACAAAAGATAGAAATAAAAACACTATTATAGGTCCAACTAAAACCAAAAGTGGCAAAAGAAATATTGAAATAAATGAACTTACAGAAGATATTATAAAAGATTCATTAAACAACAAAATAGAAAACAAAAATCAAGTTCTATTCTGTCAAGAAAATAAAAAGTTGTATGTAGATAATACAATAAATTCAGCATTTAAGAGAATATGTAAAAATGCAGGAATTACAAAGCCAGTAAATACTCATATGTTAAGACATACTTTCGCAACTAGATGTATTGAGGCAGGTGTTGATTTACCAGTATTGCAGAAATTAATGGGACATGCCAATATAGAAACTACAATAAATACTTATGGAGATATTTACAATTACTATAAACAAAAAGAAACACAAAAAGTAATAGATTATTTAAAAAGAGAAGGAGCATAAAAGCACATTTAAAATTAAATATATAAATTTTAGATTAATACTAAAATAAGAGTTTTAAAAAAATGTTTTAAAATGCAAATGTTGTCACGAAACATTGATAAATAAAGGATTTGAGGTAGTTTGCAAAAGCTACCACCTCGACCAGCATTGAAAAATCCTACAAGTAGCTTAAATGCTAACTTATAGGATTTTATTTTTTCTATTTTACTGCAATTTTACTGCAACCTAGTTTATTTGCTTCTAAATATTCAAGATATGCACTGTCGCAAGTATCTTCATAATTTGCTAATACCTCAGCATAAGTATTCAATGTAATTGATATATCTCTATGACCTAGCTTCTTTTGTACTACCTTTGCTGGCATACCACTTTCAATACAAGTAGTTGCATAAGTATGTCTTAACATATGAAAATTCACATCAAAACCTTTATTTATATTATATTTTTCGCATAATCTTTTAAATGCAGAGTTTATCATACCATTTGTTATTACATTTCCCTCACTATTGCAAAATACTAAATTATTTTCATTGAAGCGGAACATCTTCATACTTTCTTTTAAAATCTTTTCTATAATAGTTGTAATCTTTATATCTCTTAATGAATTTATTGTTTTAGTATTTTCCCCTATAATAGTCTTAGCTTTGACATCTTTTGTTAGTGTTCTTTGTATGTGTATTATCTTATTTTTAAAATCAATATCATTTACTTTTAATGCAAGTATCTCTCCGCTTCTCATACCACTATATAATGCAAGTAAAATGATATTTTTATATGTCTTGTTTTCATATTTATTTAATGCTTCTATAATTTCTTTTTGCTCTGATAATGTAAAACAACTAATTTTCTTATCTTGCCTTTTGCTTTTAGGAATTTGTAATTCTTCCTTATTATCGAACGGATTTCTCATAATATATCCTTTTGTTATAGCTTTTCTAAAACTAGCATTCATTAATCCATAATTTTTACGAATTATAGAATTGCTATATTCATTTGCAATTTTATTAAAATATTCTTTTAAATGTTCTGTATTTATTTTTTGTATTTGCATTGTTGCTATATCGTCTTTTTCTATTCTTTTAATTGTGTCTAAATTAGCTCTATATGAATTATCCCTTGTTTTATTTGAATTGTGTCTATCTTCAACTATACTTTTGGTAATTTCTATTAAAGTTATTTTGTTCTTATCTGTATATGTGTTACTTTGTATATCTGATAATGCCTTTGTTAGCTTTCTTCGTGCTTCTTCTCTAGTTTTTCCATATACTGTGCCACGTTTCCCATTTGGCTTAGTATATTGTGCCATATATCTGTTACTTGCTTTGTGAAATGTTATACTCCCTTCTCCATTTCCTCTTTTTTTGCTCATATTTTATTATTTCCTTTCATTATTATTCTAATATAATTGTTTTGTTTAATATGATATTACTATCTTTAAAACCTGTTAAATATGCTTGTTTTAGTTGCATATAATATAAATTTGCTTCAAGTTCTTCATATTTTTCTAATAAATTTGTATTATTTTTCAATTTGCCTTTTAATGTCTCATATATTTTAAAATGATTATTAGATATTTCTTTATATTCCTTAGTATTTGCTATAATTTCATAGCTATCGTTTAATCTTTCTTCTATAAATTCTTGTAAATTTTCTTTTAAATTTGTGTTATTTTTCATAATTTCCGCTTCCTTTCACTTTTTTATAAATCCTAGCATTACTTACTTTATTTCTACTTATGCATTTTAATTCTTTGTGTTACATTTTTATTGTTCTTTTATTGTTTTTAGGATTTGTCCTTCATAGATATTAGAGTTTGGTTATTATTTAATTGACATACTCCATATAAACTTAACTTTGTTTATTATTCTCATTTTTAACACCTCTTTTCAAAACTATAATATTTATTTTGTTTTATTATAATTTAATTATAAACTATAATAAATATAAAGTCAATATATTTTTGAAATTTTAATAAATAATTATATTTAACATTGCATAGTTATATTTATTATAGTATAATGAATGAAGAAAGTAGGTGTATAAAAATGAGTGATGAACAAATAAATATTATAAGAAACGAAGTAAAATCATATATTGCACAAAGTGGATATACTCTAACTTATATAGTAGAACAAATGAATAAAAGTAGAGATGAACAACACAAAACAACAACACAGAACATATCAAACAAATTATCCAGAGGCACAATAAAATATAGTGAAATTAAGGAAATTGCTGATATAATCGGTTATAAAATAATTTGGACTAAGGAATAATTATAAGCCTTATAAGAAGCGGAATATATCTTTGTTATATTGATATGTACCGCTTCTATTGATGTATATTATTCTTTTTTCTTTGTATATTTATAATTCCTATATATTACCCTCTCCCTATAATAAAAAAGGCATAAGGTATGTGTAACCCACTTAAAAATTGTCATTCCGTAAAAAGACTTTTAGTAATACGTTTATCTAATATTTTGCACATATTTATATCTTAGATATATAATTACATACCTTTGATATAGAAATTTAATATACGGTCGATTTTCGACCATTCTGTAACTACAGAATTGATTTTAAAGTGAACCTATAATCGTTGGTCTTGAAAAAATATTTGCTAGTCTTTTTTTATCTTTAAAAGGTATTACCCAATTAGCACCACTTATTCTTTCTTGTGTATAATATATTTTTGTTGGTTCTCCTAATTTCTTAAATAACCTACTATAAGTTGAATATCTGCTTGTATAACAATTTACCTCTCTTTCAAAATAGTCTATATTTATAATTGTTTCTTGTTCTTCTAGACTTGTACTATAAAATTTATTCATCTTTCATTATCTCCTTCCTCATTTTCTTATTTATTTCTTTTTGAAAAACATTACATTGCTTTTAACTGCTCTTTATTATATATATAATAAATCCTTATATAAGTTAAGTTTAAAGTAACCTTATATTACATAAATATTCTTTTTAAAATACAATTTGAATTTTTATCGTATGTTAAATCACACATATGATATATGTTAAATCACATATATTGAATTGACTTATATCTTCTTAATATATGTTAAATCACACAACGGTAATTTTCTTTGTATTCATTGATACTCTAATATTTCAATAATTTTTTTGAGTTTTGTCTTTTCTTTTCTCATATGTGTGAAATAACATATCCTTTATATTCTTACCATCGACTATCAACTTTTTTTAGGTTTTCTTTTATATCTTTTATATGTATCAGGTATATAAAATTTATCAGTGTTATAATATTTCCAGTTATCTATAAAACCATATATACTAACATTCATTGTAGGAACACCACTCACTACTTGTCTAATAAATCCAAAACTAATTAGTTTGTCTATATCCGCCCTAAAAGTCCTTGTATCTCCATATAATGTTTTAACTTCTGTTGTCGGAATGGATATATTATCTTTGTTATTATTTAATGTTTTTGTATTTACTGTAAACTTTGATTTTAAATGTAAATATAAACCGTTGTTGCCTTAAATTTAATTGTTGCCAAGCAAGTGATTTTTGCATATCTCTACATATTTTTGTAAAATCATATTTTTGATTAGCACTTTCAAAGTCATAATTGGTTGGTGGTTTAGGTCTATTGTTTTTTGCCATTCCTTAAAACCTCCTATTGTAAAAAACACAGAAGTGTAGTAAAATAAATATAGATAGCTTATATAAGTTATTCTTTTGAAGCGGATTTGAGAGTTTTGGGAAGGACTGCACATTTCCGCTTATTTGCTTTTTATTTATATTCATTTTACTTTTACTCCTTATTCTTGTTTATTTGTTCTTCTTTTACTTAAATATTCCTTAAATGCTCCTAATTCTACTTGATACTTCTTGCCTTTTTTAATTGCTGGAAAGTTTTCATCATAGGCAAAAGTATGTCTTACTACATTTTCACACCAACCTGTTATATCCATAACATCGTTCATATCCAGCATTATTAATTCTGTAGTAGCAATTTGTTTTTGTTCTTTTGTCATTTGTCTAAACCTCCTTATTTTCTAATTCTTTTTTAGCTTTGTTAATCCAGTATCTTTTGTTGATTTCTTTTACTTTGTCCTTGTTGTTATCTCTCCACTTTTTAGCCTTCTCGTTTCTTAATCTTCTTGCCATTTCTTCGATTTCGTTCATTTTTCTTTCCTCCTTATTAAAATAATTTGTTATAGGTATTGACATTGTTATCTCGTTTGTATATAATATGTGTATATTGATTAAAATAACAATCACGATATATATAATATATGATTTGTGTATTGTTGTCAATATATAATTTACAAAAAATTCATTAAAGGTGGAGGTTATTATTTTGAATATTGCAGAAAAACTAGTAAAATTAAGAAAAGAAAAAGGTTTTACACAAGAAAAATTGTGTGAATTATTAGATATTTCAATTAGTTCTATTAGAAATTATGAAAATATAAAAAAACCTAGAGAACCACAAAACGATATTTTACTTAAATTTGCAGATTTTTATAATGTATCAACAGAATATCTATTAAATGATGAAATAACTAATAAAACTAATGAAAATATTAATATAGGAAATGAACTACAAATAAGTGACGAAGCTATAAAAGCTATAAAAGAAATTTCTACATATCATCTATCTAATATTCTTAATACATTTTTAGAAAATAAATTTATTACTAGAATAATGATGATATTACATAAAATAGAAAGTCTTTATATAATTCAAAAAAACTATATTTGCTTATTCTGTTCCTTATTTGACTTTTATGAATTTTTTATAAATTCCTTTGAAAATAATAATAAAGTTGATATTAAAAATTCAATTGATATATTAACCTTATATAAATGTAAAGTTAAAGAAGCTATA
>CAMUHU010000039.1 GCA_947088765.1 uncultured Clostridium sp.
AAAATTACTTTTTTTAATATATTTTTTAAATTTAATTTAATTTTCATATGTAATCCTTCTTTATTAAATGTAAAAGCTTATTAATAGTTTTTAATAGCTATTAATATATAATTTAGAATTTTTTTCTAAATATAGAAACTTATTATAATTATAAATTTCTACATATTTCTTTAAAATCCTTCTTTATATTCTTTATTTTTTGCTTTATTGTTAACTTTTAATATATTTGTACTTTTTTTGATGTTTTTCTTTACAAAATTGTCTGATTTTGCAAAAATAAAAGATATTGGTTTGAAAATAGTTTTTGTTAGGATATTTTTTACTATTTTTATTGGTATATTAACTATTTTCAGCATAATAGTTATTATTTTTTTTACGAAATTTAAAATCGAAACATTTACTTTTATAAATAGTTTGCTTAAAGTTATCATATAAAGTGTAGCACCACATAGTATGCCTAAAAATATATAACCTCGTATAGCACCATTATTATAGACAAAAATAGAATATAGAAGAATAACCCCTGAGGATACCCAAAAAAGAATATCCTCTATAGCAGTTAATATGCTTCCTGTGGAAAAACTTCTTCTTAATATTCTAAAAAAATCGAAAAGAATACCAATTATTACTCCATCTAAAGCAAAAAGTAAAAATAATATTGCTTGAGAATTTGCCATTAAATTTCCCTTCTTTATTTAAAAATTTTTCCGAACAATCCCCCACCGTTCTTTTTTATCCAAATCTTTATTACTATATGTTAAACTGTCTATTTCTCCTTCAACTACAATTTCTGAGGTATCTAAACTTAATTTATTTATTCTTATATTTTCTCCTTTAACAGTTAATAAACCTAATTCTGTTTCAACCATTACAATTTGGTCATCAAAACTTAATACATCTAAAACTCCAGATACATTTAATTTCTCTCTGTTTTCTAACACTAAATTTTGTATTACACCTGTTTGAATACTCTTTTTGTCTTCTAATGTCATACTTAATCACTCTCCTCTTCTTTTGGTACAAATTATATATATTCACTAACTCATCTTTTTAGAACAACATAAGAGGAAAAAAACACATAATTACATATTTATTTGTGATTATGTGTTTTAGAGTATATGTTATTTCTAATTTCTATCTTCTAACTTCTAGCATATTCTTGATTTTAAATATGCTTCCATAAAACCATCCAAATCGCCATCCATAACACTTTGAACATTACCTACCTCATAGTTTGTTCTATGATCTTTTACAAGAGTATATGGACAAAATACATATGAACGTATTTGGCTTCCCCATGCAATATCCATTTGAATTCCTTTAAGTTCATCTATTGTTTCTTTATGTTCTTTTTCTTTTAAATCTAACAATTTTGATTTTAACATTTTCATTGCTGTCTCTCTATTTTGTACTTGTGAGCGCTCTGTTTGACATGCTACAATTATTCCAGTTGGAATATGTGTAAGTCTTACAGCAGATGATGTTTTATTAATATGTTGTCCCCCTGCACCAGAAGCTCTATATACATCCATTTTAATATCATCAGGATTTATGTCTAATGCGATATCATCACTTATCTCAGGCAATACTTCTAATGAGGCGAATGATGTATGTCTTCTACCTCCTGAATCAAATGGGGAAATTCTAACTAATCTATGAACTCCCATTTCACTTTTCATATATCCATATGCATTATCTCCAGATATGAGAGCTGTAACACTTTTTATTCCAGCCTCATCACCTTCTAAATAATCTAATTCCTTAACATTAAAACCTTTAGAATTAGCCCATCTACAATACATTCTATATAACATTTGAACCCAATCTTGTGCTTCTGTTCCCCCTGCTCCTGGATGTAATGTTATTATTGCATTATTGGAATCATATTTTCCAGACAGAAGTATAGTTATTTCAAAATCGTTTATAGATTTCTCTAATTTCTTAGTATTCTTTAATAATTCTACTGAGAGTTCGTCATCATTATCTATTGATAGAAATTCATTAATTTCTTCAAGATTTGCAATTTCAGAACAGAATGATTTATAATTAGTAACTTTATATCTAATCTTCTTTAATTCGCTTAAAATTGAATTTGATGTCTTTTTATCACTCCAGAAACCATCTTCTAAAGTTTTATTTTCAAGTTCCTTTAGTTTCTGTTCTAAACTATCTAAGTCCCCTAAGGATTTTCCTATACTATCAATTCTTTCACTAATATGTTGTAATTCAATCTTATTTTCAGATATATCTATCATAAATTTATAACCTCTTTCCGCTTCTACTATATTAATATTTATACCATATTTTTAAATGAAAGTCTACAAAAAAATCTTAACAGTCCATGCACTATTATTTTTTTCTAACATATAATTTTGATATAGTGCATTGGAGGTGTTTATGCTTACATTAACAATATCAGGTATAATTGCAATACTTAAGTCATGCTTTTTAATGTTTGGTTATATACAAAGTAGTCAATTATTTCCTGAACCATTAGCACCTGAAGAAGAAAAGATTTTTCTTGAAAGATTAAGTAATCGGTGATGAAGAAGCTAGAAATATTCTTATTGAGAGAAACTTAAGACTTGTAGCACATATTTCTAAGAAGTACTCCAGTACTAATATAGACCAAGATGATTTAATATCTATTGGTACAATTGGTTTGATTAAAGGCATTAATAGTTATGATATGTCAAAGAACATCAGACTTGCTACATATGTTGCTCGTTGTATAGAAAATGAGATTCTCATGTTTTTAAGAGGTTCAAAGAAAACTAAAGCTGAAGTTTATTTGAATGAACCTATTGGAAAAGACAAAGATGATAATGAAATTACTTTATTAGAAATACTAGAAAATGATGAAAGAAGCATTGAAGATGAAATTGATTTAAAATTAAAAACGAAAGTCTTATATAAAAAAATGGAAGATGTATTAAAAGATAGAGAAAAAGAAATTATTATTCTTCGCTTTGGATTAAATGGCGATAAACCAAAAACTCAAAATGAAATTGCTAAACTTATGGGAATTTCTCGTTCATATGTATCTAGAATTGAAACAAAAGCAATACATAAACTTAGTAAAGAATTTGAAGAGTAGGAAATGGCATATGCCCTCTTTCCTACTTTTCGTTAACTATTCTATTGGTAATCCAAGAAACTGAGACCTAACTATCATTCTTATATATATTTCAAGTACTAATGGAGTAAATCTAAATAACATATCTATTAATATTCGTCTAAAAAATGATGAGTTTCCCCCTTTTGGGTATATGAAATAATAGTATCTAAATTAACATTTTGTGCACTTCTAAATATATTGATATCAATATTATCATATTTTTGTCTAAGCTCTTTTATTAAATTTTTTATTTCCTCTCTTTTTGAACCACCACCAACATCTCCACAAGGTATACATTTTTCTGTAACTTTACAAGCACATTGCAAAAATTCTAAATCATATCTATTTTTCCATGCTATAATATCCGCTTCTTTTACAAAATACATTGGTCTTATAAGCTCCATTCCTGGATGAAAAGTACTATGAAGTTTTGGCATCATTGTTTGCATTTGAGCACCATATAACATCCCCATTAGTATAGTTTCAATTACATCATCAAAATGATGACCTAAAGCAATTTTATTGCAACCTAATTCTCTAGCTTTTTTATATAAATGTCCTCTTCTCATTCTTGCACATATATAACAAGGGTGGTCATCTATATTTTCAACAACATCAAATATCTTTGTCTCAAACATAATTATTGGTATATTAAGTAATTTAGCATTATCTATTATTTTTTGTTTATTTATTTCTGCATAACCTGGATTCATAACAAGAAATACTAAGTCAAAATCTATCTTACCATGCTTTTTTAACTCCTGAAAACATTTTGCCATTAACATTGAGTCTTTACCACCTGACATACAGACAGCAATCTTATCTCCATTTTGTATCATGTCATATTCCCTTATTCCTTTTGCAAATCTATTCCATATTTTTTTACGATAAGTCTTTATAAGTGATCTTTCTATTTCTTCATATTTTTCCACTATACTCTATCTCCCTTTTATTATATCTTTAATTACTTCTCCTGCTATTATAAGACCTGCAACTGATGGAACAAATGATATACTACCAGGTACTTGTCTACCTTCATTTTGATGTATTTCATTAAGTTTTATAGGTTCTTCTTTTGAATATACCACTTTAAGCCTATTTATACCCCTTGCCTTTAATTCTTTTCTCATTACTTTTGCAAGTGGACATACACTAGTTTTATAGATATCTGCTATTTCAAATTTAGTTGGATCTAGCTTATTTCCTGTACCCATACAAGATATTATAGGAATATTTAACTTATTTGCTCTAATTACTAATTCAATTTTAGAAGTTACTGTATCTACTGCATCTATTATGTATGAAATTGAAGAATTTAAAATTTCTTTACTGTCAGGCATAAAAAATTCTTTATAAATTTCTATATTTGCATTTGGATTTATTTCCAAAATTCTATCTCTAGCAACCTCTACTTTAGGCATTCCTATTGTTTTTGTTGTTGCTATAATTTGTCTATTCAAGTTTGTTAGACTAATAGTATCATTATCTACTAAAATAAAATTTTCTATTCCTGATCTAACTAATCCCTCAACTACAAAAGAGCCAACTCCACCTATTCCAAAAATTGCAACTTTAGAATTATGTAGTTTTTCTATATTTTCTTTACTAATTAATATTTCTGTTCTTGAAAATTGATTTAGCATATCTTGTCCTTCCAATTATATTATTTTTCCTCCACCTAATACAATATCTCCTATATAAAATACAGCAGACTGACCTGGAGTTATTGCTCTTTGTGGTTCATAAAAATCTACTTTTATTTTATCTCCAATTTGAATTATCTTAGCTTTAGCTAATTTTGCTGAATATCTTGTTTTAACCTCTACTTCCATTTCATCTGCGATTTCATCTACCAATAATAAATTAATATCTGTAACAAAAATCTCATTTTTATACAATTCTTGTTCTTCACCTACTATTACTTCATTTTTATCTTTGTTAAAGCCTAAAACAAATAATGGTACAGGATTAGATATTCCTAGTCCTTTTCTTTGACCTATTGTGTAATTATATAATCCATTATGTTTTCCTAATACTTTACCTTGAGAATTTACTATATTACCAATTTTAGGTTTTATATTAGAATTTGTTTCTAAGAATTTTTTATAATTACCATCAGGTATAAAACAAATATCTTCACTATCTGGTTTATCTGCTATTTTTAAGTTGTTTTTTCTTGCTATTTCCCTTATATTTTCTTTATTTTCAAAATCAGCTAATGGAAATAATATATGTTCTATTAAGTCTTTAGGGATATTCCATAAAACATAGCTTTGATCTTTTCTACCCGCATTAGATTTTTTTAATACCCATCTTTTATATTCATCACTATACTCTGTTTTAGCATAATGTCCTGTTGCTATGTAATAACACCCAAGCTCTTTTGCTTTTTCATACATAATTCCGAATTTCATATATTTATTACATTCAATACATGGATTTGGAGTTTTATAGCTTGCATAACAGTTAATAAAATCTTCTATAACATTTTTTCTAAAATCTTCTTTATAATCATATGTAAAATGTGGAATACCTATTGAATTACATACATTTTTTGCATCTATATATGTATCTATATTACAGCAACTGCTACCTGCAAATAATTCCAGTGTTGTACCTATTACTTCATAACCTTTTTCTTTTAATAGTAATGCAGATACAGAACTATCTACTCCTCCACTCATTCCTAATAAGACTTTTTTGTTTTCCATATTCTATTCCCTTCATACAGTACTAATTTTAAATTTATTGTTTCTTCCTGACGGACGCACACTGTGCACCCCTACAATTTTGGTGTTTCCTTCGAAGAATTATAATCGATTTTTCCTATATATGACGGGCGATTACTAATCGCCCCTACATGTAGAATTATCATGTTTTATTATCATATCTTCTAATGTATGCCAAGCAAGTAAAGCACATTTTACTCTAGAAGGCATATTTGATACATTTCTAAATGCTATAGCATCTTCTAACTTTTCTAATTCTTCTTCATCTTTTGTCTCTCTTTTTATCATATCTATAAATGTTTTTATTATCTGTTTTGCTTCACTTATTGTTTTTCCTTTTAATGTATCTATCATAATAGAGGTTGAAGCTTGTGAAATTGCACATCCATGCCCTGAAAATGCCATATCTTCTATTGTATCGCCATTTAATTTTAATTCTAATGTTATTTCATCTCCGCAATTTGGATTGTGTCCTATTTCTGAACATGTTACATTTTCTAACTTCTTTTTATTATAAGAATTCATACTATGTTCCATTATTAATTCATTATAAATATCTGTTAAATCTTCCATTTTTCCTACCTTTCTTTTATGTAAGAATTATTATGTTTGAGATAATTATATTATTTTTTTCAGCAAACTCAAAAGGCCCCGTAATGTGCGAAAGAAACTATATAATTAAAGATATATTACATTACTTTGTGAGTAATCCGTGAGCAGCAGGCTGTTTGAGCTTTGCTTACAAAATTAATATAATTATCTCAAATTTATTGTATTATTTAATATAATTTTTAAAAATATTATATGCTTTATTTAAAGCCTCAACAAGCCTATCTACATCCTCTTTAGTATTATAGAAATAAAAACTAGCTCTACAAGTTGAATCAATTCCTAAAAATCTCATTAAAGGTTGTGTACAATGATTTCCTGAACGCACACATACTCCTTGTGAGTCTAATATGCTTGCCACATCATGTGCATGTACACCTTTTATATTAAAAGAGATTACTCCAGAATGATTATCTTCATTTGGGGTTAAGTATAAATCTAAGTATTCTAATTTAGATAATTGTTCTCTAGCATATTTAAGTAAATCTTCCTCTATTCTTTGTATTTCATCATATCCAATTTTCTCTATATAATCAATTGCAGAACCTAAGCCTACTACACCTTCTACATTTTGTGTACCTGCCTCAAATTTATTTGGAAGCGGAGCAAATGTAGTGTCTTGCTCATACACATATTCTATCATATCTCCACCCATTAAAAATGGAGTCATTTTATTTAAAAGTTCTTTTTTTCCATATAATACACCAATTCCAAGTGGTGCTAACATTTTATGACCTGAAAATACTAAAAAATCTGCATCTAATTCTTGTACATCTATTTTCATATGAGGAATACTCTGTGAAGCATCTACTAAGACTATTGCTCCTTTTTTATGTGCATATTTTACTATTTTTTTTATATTGTTAATTGTACCTAAAGCATTTGATACATGAGAAATTCCAACTATCTTAGTTTTATCTGTAATCTTAGCTTCTATTTCTTCATCAGATAATTCGTAGTCATTATTAATATACATATAGTTTAATGTGCTTCCTGTTATTTTTGTTATCTTTTGCCATGGAACTAAATTAGAATGATGTTCCATTATTGAAATAACAACCTCATCATCTTTTTTTAAATTATCCATCCCATAAGAATAAGCTATTAGATTTAAACTCTCTGTTGCATTTTTAGAAAATATAATTTCTTCCCTATGTTTTGCATTTATAAATTTAGCAATTTTAGTTCTTGTATTTTCATACACTTCAGTTGCTTCTACACTTAAAGTATAAGCACCTCTATGTGGATTTGCATTATATTTTTCATAAAATTCTTTAACTGTATTTATAACCTGAATTGGTTTTTGGGTTGTTGCCCCATTATCTAAATATGCTATATTTCTATTTTCTAACAATGGAAAATCTTTTCTTATTTCTTCTATATTCATTATTATATCTCCCTTCTCATATATTGAAAAAGAATTGTTATTTGACTAGGCAAACAAGATTGAAATCAATATTAATCTAGTCTTTTATCAATTTCATTAGAAATTTCTTCTTTTAGTTCTTCATTATCTATATTTTCTAATATTTTATTAAATTTTGCTCTTACCATTAATTTCATTGCTTCTTTTAATTCAAAACCTCTACTCATAATGTAGAATAGTTCTTTCTCTCCAATCTTTCCTGCTGAACTACTATGATTTCCTTCAACATCTTCTTCTGAACATAATAACATTGGTAGTGCTAAAGATTTTGCAGTATCTGATAAAAGCATACATGCTTCATTTTCGTTTCCTGTTGCTTTTTTACATCCTTTTTTAAAATCAATAGTTCCTTTAAAATGTTTTTTAGCTTTATCAGTTAAAGCTCCTTGAACCTCTATATCTATATTAGATTTTTTTCCTCGTAATTCTCCAATATAGTTTAAATCAAATAATTGATTTTCTTTTCCTAAGTATATAGTATTTATTTTATTATCTGCATTTTCGCCTATTATGTTAGAGTAATAATTTGTAATACTATTTTTCCCTCCAAAATCAATAATGGTATATTTGACTTTTGCATTTCCTTCTATATTGTTTTCAATACTCATGAAATTGTTGGACTTTATGTTTAATAGGTTTACTAAAATAATGTTTATTTCTGAATTTTTTTTAGCATTTACTCTTATTATACCATTATGCCAAAATTTCAAATCTTTTTGTGCTTTATATCTTAATATTATTGTTGATTTTGAGTTTTCATTTGCTATAATTTCAAGGTTTTCTAATAATGTAGCGTTATCTTCATCAAAGTTAAAATCTATATCTAGTTTTTCATGGGTACATTGCAATTTGCCCTTACAGTTAATTGCTATTTTTGCATTTTGGTATTCTTTTATTTGATTTATAAGCCTTTCTTCTATACCATAAGTTAATTTAATATCACTGGTATTATTACTTATTAGAGAAATATCACCAGTTATTTTAATATTATTAAATTTATTTATAATATTTGGAATTTCAATATTTTCTAATTTAATATTATTGATATTAAAATTCCTACATGTTCTTATTGGTGTTTCATTTAATTTTAATGTTTGCATATTTTAAATCCTTTCATATTCTATTTATCGCCAATTTCAGCGGGCGATTAATAATCGCCCCTACACAGAAAAATATTTTAAATCTCAACCAATAGAGCCTTCTAGCTCTAGGTTAATAAGATTATTCATCTCTACTGCATATTCAACAGGCAATTCTTTAGATATTGGATATGCGAATCCTCTAACAATCATAGCCTTTGCATCTTCTTCTGATAAACCTCTACTCATCAAATAAAAAATAGTTTTATCGCTAATTTTACCAATTTTAGCTTCATGAGAAAATTCTACTTCATCTGTTTTTATGTCATTTACTGGTATTGTATCTGATACTGAAATATCATCTAACATTAATGATTCACAAGATACTGAAGATTTTGAATTCTTGGCATTTTCTTCTATCCTTACTAAAGACCTATAAGTACATTTTCCACCATTTTTAGATATTGATTTTGCATTAACTATACTTGATGTATTTTTTGCATTATGAATTACTTTAAAACCATTATCTAGGTTTTGCCCTTTTCCTGCAAATGAAATCCCTGTAAATTCTGTTTTTGAACCTTCACCATTTAATATACTCATTGGATATAACATTGATATTTTTGAACCAAATGAACCAGAAACCCATTCCATTTTAGCATTTTTACCTACTATTGCTTTTTTAGTATTTAAGTTTAACATATTTTTTGACCAGTTTTCGATTGTTGAATATCTTAAATAGGCATTATCTTTAACATATAGTTCAACACATCCTGCATGTAAATTTACTTTATTGTATTTTGGTGCAGAACATCCTTCTATAAAGTGTAAACTTGCACCTTCATCTACTATTATTAATGTATGTTCAAATTGACCTGATTCTGGGGAGTTTAATCTAAAATAAGATTGAAGCGGAATGTCTACTTTTACTCCTTTTGGTGCATATACAAATGATCCTCCTGACCAAACTGCACCATGCAAAGCTACAAATTTATGATCATATATTGGAACACATTTCATAAAATGCTTTTGAACTAAGTCAGGGTATTCTCTTACTGCTGTTTCCATATCTGTATATATGACACCTTGTTTTATAAGTTCTTCTTTCATACTATGATAAACCACCTCTGAATCGTATTGTGCTCCTACTCCTGCAAGAGATGTTTTTTCTGCTTCTGGTATTCCTAATTTATCAAATGTACTTTTTATATCTTCTGGTACATCTTCCCAAGAATTATTTAATTTTGTTTTAGGTCTTACATATGTTGCAATTTCTTCCATGTTTAATTCTGAGAGATCTGGTCCCCAAGTTGGTAACTCTAATTTATTATATACCTCTAATGCTTTTAATCTAAAATCTCTCATCCATTCTGGGTCTCTTTTTTGAATTGATATTTCTTTTATAATTTCTGGCGTAAGACCTTTTTTTATTTTAAATTCATATTCATCTTTATTTTTAATGTCATAAATGTTTCTATTTATTTCATCTATATTTGTCTTAGACATTGTTTTGCTAATTCCTTTCTCTGGGCACATGCAATGTGCCCCTACGTTCAATCTTTATATTCTGTGTATCCATTCGCTTCGCATAAAGGCGAGTGAAATTTATTTCATAAATTTCTCACGCTTCATGCTTATATCGCTCATATCCATTCGCTTCAATCTCATTCGCCAGTTCTTGTCCCCCTGTTTTTACAATTTTTCCATTTACTAAAACATGTACATAATCTACTTTTAAACTATGTAGTATTTTTGTATTATGAGTTATAATAAGTATTGCATTGTTATCATTTTTAAACATTTCTATTCCTTTTGATACAGTTTTTATAGCATCAACATCTAATCCTGAGTCTGTTTCATCTAAAATAGCTAGTTTTGGATTTAATACAAGCATTTGTAGAATTTCATTTTTCTTTTTCTCTCCACCAGAAAATCCTACATTTAAGCTTCTTTCCATATTATTTGAGTTCATATTTAGTTCTTCCATGTATTGTTTTAATTCTTGTTTAAACTTAAATATTTTTACTGGTTTTCCTGTAGCTTTATTCTTGGCATATTTTAAGAAATTAGTAACAGATACTCCTGGTATTTCTTCTGGTAATTGGAATGACATAAATACACCGTTTCTTGCAATTTCATCAGTTTTTGAGTTTGTTATATCAGTTCCTTCAAAATTAATTGTTCCATTTGTCTTTGTATATGCTGGATTATTTAAAATTGCGTTTGCTGTTGTAGTTTTTCCAGAACCATTTGGTCCCATTATTACATGTATTTCTCCTTTATTTATTTTTAAATTTATTCCCTTTAAAATCTCTTTATCTTCTGCTTTTACACATAAATCTTTTATTTCTAGTAAAGTTTGTTTCATCTTTTTATCCTTTCTTTTATAAATGTTTATCAAGAAAATTCCTTGGAGAGCGGGCGATTATTAATCGCCCCTACACGTTGAATTTTCTTTTGTTCATGTAGGCACGGGTCTTGCGTCCGCCCGTTGTATTTATCTTTTAATATTTGTTCGTTTTACACAATCTCTACATCTTTCTTTGTTAATGTCATAATTACAATCTAAATTGCTTAAATCTAAAACTTTATGAACATATTTTGCTAGTTTATTTATAGTATTATCATTTATTGCTAATTTAATTCTTTCAGCCTCATTTTCTGCTTCATTCTCCTCTAAATTTAATACATCTTTTAAAAATAAGTAAACAATATCATATGCTTCTAAAATTTTTTTTGCTAAGTTTTCTCCTTCTTGAGTTAATTCAATAGTTCCATAAGATTCATAATTTAACATTCCTTCATCTTTTAGGTTATATATTGCTTTATTTACACTGGGTTTAGAACAATTCATTTTATTAGCAATGTCTGTAACTCTAATATATCCATTTTGCTTTTTTAAAATATACATTGTTTTTAAATATTCTTCTGAAGCTTTTGATATCATTTCTATCTCCCTCTTTGTTAACTATGGTTAACATTATAATACAGTAGTATTTGTTTGTCAAGGTTAACACTTCATTTTTTGACTTTTGTCAAATTTTGTAGTATAATTATGTTGAGTAGTGGGTTAATATACCACATTCAGAAAATAAATAAGGAGGAGGTTCATAGTTATGAACAAAAACAAGCGGAATGCTATTTCTTTTATTATAGTAATAGTGATAGCAATAATAGGGGTAATAATGTTCCCTACTGTACGGATTCCTGTAGCAGTTATATCTGGAATAATATTTTTAATGGCAACTCTTTTTGCAATGTTAAAATTGGGAAGCCAAAAAGGAGATATTGATTACAATGTACTCCCAGATTGGCTAATAATTGTATGGGGTATATCTACTATTATTTTAGTAGTTTTATTCCTAATAAGTCAGCATTGAATTTATAGAGCGTGGTATGTATATCCACGCTCTTGCACTATTTTTTTCTTAGTTTAGCAATAAAAAATCCCTCATATAGTTCATTTGGTGCTACTATTATAGTACCTTTTAATTTCGTAGGTAACAAATTTGCTCCTTTGAATAGTTTTTCATCTATTGGAACTATCTCGATATTCGAGTTTTTTAATATTTTTTCTATGTTTTTTTCATTTTCTTCTTCTAGTATTGAACATGTTGAATATACCATTTCATGCCCTGATTTTAAAATTCTTATTGCTTTTTTTAGTAATTCATATTGAGTTTTTACAGACCTATTTATTAATTCTTCTGTAAATATCTTTTCCAATTTTTCATTATTTATATTAATAGTTCCACTACCACTACAAGGTGCATCTAATAAAATTTTATCAAAAGAAAAATAATTGTCTAGATTTCTTGCATCTTCTATTAATACATTTACCCTACTTGCTCCTTGTTTTTCAATATTATATTTTAGTCTTTCTGCTCTTATTTTATTTTTTTCACAGGCAGTTATTAATGCTTTATTTTGAGACATGCTAGCCATTTGAGTAGTTTTTCCACCTGGTGCTGCTGCCATATCTAATATATTTTCATCAGGTTTAGGGTTTAGTACAATAGCTGGTAGCATAGAAGATAAACTTTGCAAATATATTTCTCCATTTTCATATATTGATAATTTTCTTATTTCAGTTTCATCTAGTTCTTCTAATATTAATGCTTCCCTGCTCCATATTACTTCTCTATATTTTATATTCAAAGAATTAAGAATATCTTTTATTTGCTCTGTATTCGATTTTAAAGTATTTACCCTTAAAGTTACATCTCTTTTAGTAGAATATACTTTTAAAATGCTTTCTGTTAGTTTTTCTCCATATTGTTTTAATAATCTTTCATATAAAAAATCAGGTATATTATTTATCATGGTATTTCTCCTTTTATATTAATGAGATTATTTTAGCATATTTTACGTATTTGTTCAATTTATTCTTTTCTTTTTGCTTTTACAATATCTTCTACATTCATTACAGTACCTCTAGTTACTGCATTATATCCATATTTTTTCTTTAACAAATCTATTGATTTATCTATTTTTTCTTGCTTTTTAGAGTTAGTATCATCAAATAGTGATAATTGTTTTTGGTTTTTATCACATAAATCATCTGTTTTTACACCAACTAACCTAATAAATTCTCCTTTATACATTTCATTAAGTATTTCTTTTGCAACATTATATATTTCTCTAGTGCTATTGCTTGATGATGATAGTTTTCTCTGATGTGAATAATCCTTAAAATCTTTAGTTCTTAGTTGTACACTTACAACATTTGCAAGTAAATCATATTTTCTTAGTCTGAATGTTACTTGCTCTGTTAGTGCTAATACAATTTCTGCTATTTTTTCTTTACCGTGTATATCTGTGGGTAATGTTATAGAATTCCCTATTGATTTTGGTGTTTCTGGCTCAAAATGAACCTCAGAGTCATCTATTCCATTAGCATATTCCCATATTAACTTTCCATGTTTTCCAAATTTCTTTATTAATATTTGTTCATCAAATTTTGCCAAATCCCCTATTGACTTTATTCCCATACTGTATAGTTTTGGGACTGTTTTTCTTCCTAACATAAATAATTCGCCTACTGGTAAATTCCATATTTTTTGTGGTATCTCATTTTCATATAATGTATGAACTTTATTTGGTTTCTCAAAGTCTGATGCCATTTTTGCAAGAAGTTTATTATGTGCTACTCCTACATTTACAGTAAATCCTAATTCTTCTTTTGCTCTTTTATTTATTTCTTTTGCCTTATCTAATAATGTTCCATTTGGCAAATAATCTGTCATATCTAAAAAACATTCATCTATACTAAATCTTTCTATTTTATCTGTATATTCTAGTAATAAATTATATAGTTCGTTTGAATATTTTTTATAAATCTTATAGCTTGAAGGATATACTTGTAAATTATTACATTTTTTTCTTGCTTGATATAAAGTTTCTCCTGTAACTACACCACATGCTTTTGCCTTCATACTTTTTGCTAAAACTATGCCAGAGCGTCTTTCCTCATCTCCTCCTATTACAGCAGGAATTTCTCTTATATCTATTTCATATCCTTCTTTTAATTTTTCTACAGCAGTCCATGATAAAAAAGCGTTATTTACATCAACATGGAGTATTTGTCTTTGTTTCATATAATATATCACTCTCCATATATATTATAGAACGCAGGTTTGTATATGTCAATTATAAAATTAGGAAATATAGATATATAAATATTTACTTATATCTCAGTTGCCTTACATATATAACAAATTCTAATGAAATATTATGAGCCTCTTTCACTTAGTCCTCATTGCATTCGACGTGAACAACCCTCATAATATTTCAAAAGAATTTTTAAATATATTCCAGTCAAATTCGATACTGCATAAATATTTATATATCTATATTATTAGCATTTTTATTTGAATGACTGTTATCTAGTAACTTTTTTAAGTCCCCAATGTGCACATTTTATCTAATAAATTATATGCCTTTTCTTTTAGTCTATATATTTCATCTTCCTTTTTTCTTATATATACTAAGTAAAATAATGTTAATAATATTATTAGGCTTTTTGTTATCATGCAGAATATTATACTTATAATTAATATTATAAATAGAAATATATTTGATAATAAGTTTGTATATTTTAATGCTTTTCTTCTTCCTAACAATATTATCAATGTTTGTTTTAATATTCTACCTCCATCTAATGGATATATTGGTAATAAATTGAATGTCGCTAATAATATGTTTATATATGTTATAACTATATATCCACTTTTCATATAAAATATAATTGCTATTACTATATTTGCTAGAGGTCCTGCTAATGAAACAAATAATTTTTTTAAGGAACAAATTGTTCCTTTTAATATTTTTGTGTTATAACTTTTTATATCAATTTTAAAATTTATATATGCTCCAAAAGGCATTATTTGTATTTTTGCTGGTTCAAATCCCAGTAGTATTCCTATTACCATATGAGAGAGCTCATGTATTATTGCGAAGATTAAAAATAGTAAATATAATTTTTCAAAACCTAATATAAAAAAAAATAAAACGAATAATATTACTTTAAAGTCAAATTTAATATGCATACTATACCTCGTTTTCTTTAAAAATCAAGTATTAATCTTGGGTTTATCTTATTATTATTTATTCTTACCTCAAAATGCAGGTGTGAACCTGTGGCATTTCCTGTATGACCAACTTTGGCTATTTCTTCTCCTTGTTTTATTTCTTTTCCTTCTTCTACTAATAGTTTACTACAATGAGCATATACTGTTCTTAGTTCTCCTTTTTCTATCATTATATAATTTCCATATGTAATTGAATTTGTGGATATTATTACTTTTCCATCCATTGCTGATACTATACTAGTTCCCTCTGGCACAGCAATATCTATTCCTGTATGATTAGTTGATACAATTTTAGATGTTGCTTCTCTTTCTCCAAATTCTGATGATATATGTCCTCCGTTTAACTGGATTTATGAGGGAATATTGTTGTTTCAAATTTGGCTCTGTTACAGAGGTTTGCTGAACTTGTACTGGTAAATCTTCTTTATTTCCTTGCTCTTCTGGAATTGCTTGACTTGGTATGTTTTCATCTGATTGATTTTCATTTACATTGTTTTCTTGATTGATTTCATTTCCTTGATTATTATTGTCTTCTGATTTATTTTCACCACTATGTTCTCCTATTGAGTTCTTCCCTTTTTCTATAAATCCTTTTATATTTCCACTAACATATTTATATATTTCATCAAAATTAATGTCATAGTTTAATATCTCTTGAGTCTTACTTATAGTTGTATCTGAGAAAGAATAGTTAGTATCATAAATCAAATAAAAAATACAATACAATAATAAACAAATAACTATTTGTAAAGCCATTTTCTTAAAAAGTTTCAAATTTCTCACTTTAGGTGGCTCTTGCCTAGTATTTGTAGTTTCTCTAATATTTCTATATTGAGGTCTTGTATTCCTTCTTCTTAAGTATATTTCCTCTGCTCTTCTTATTCTTTCTTCCTGTGTTAAAACTCTTTCCATATGTATTTCCTTTCTATTTTTCTATTGTTTTCCTATCTCATAATATGTAATAGAAAGAAATTTTATTCTTATTTTATAAAGTTAATTAAAAAGCTAAGTATCATTCCACCTGTTAGTAATATACTAAAAATTTGCAATTTTTTATATTTTAATAATAGTTTTTTCTCATTTTGTCTTTCTTTTTTAGGTCTTTCTAATTTTTCTATATATTCAGAAATTACATTTTGTGCTTCACTAATAACATTCGTATTTATAAATTCATTTTCATTTTCTGATTTTTCTCTTTTTTTGATTTTATTATCTTTTAAAATTACTATAGCTTCATCTATAATAT
>CAMUHU010000040.1 GCA_947088765.1 uncultured Clostridium sp.
TTATAATATCCAGTGTATCAACGATAATTACTTTATTAAAATTGAAATACCCAAAAGTAGAAAATACAAAAGTTTTAATATATAAAAAGATTATATTTATCGTTGTATTAATTCTTCCTATTATTATAATATTAACTTCTTATATTAGAGAAAAGAAAATACTTATATCAAGTGATATATTAGTACAGTATACTCATAAGTCGAGTGGTTTTAATGATTTAGCTCCTAATAGGCTATATGCACTAGATTTAGAAAACAATAAGGAAAAAGAAATTAGTATTGGAGCAGGATACATAAAAGCAGATTATTTAGATAAAATTATTGGAAATGAAAAGAAGGCATTAGAAAAATCATATTCTTTTTACTTTTATACAAATAAAGAAGACTCACATAAATTTGAAATAGAAACTATAAATTATAAATCTGTAAAAAAAGTTGACGAAGAAGTAATCCAAAAAATTGTATCGAATTTAGAAGATAATAAGTACAAAGATATATATCGATTTTATGTGTCAGTATATAAATATGAAAACGACAATTATTATATAATTCATCCTAATTTATCAAACGAAGAACTTTTATATAAAGGGACTGACTATAAAGGAAGTTTTAAATATACAGATATTAGTGAAAGGTATGATGTAAATAAAATGAATGGAACAGTATTAATAGTAGATAAATAGAGAACTTTTATTAAAATCACACATAGAAATACTTGAAAGTTCTTAGTAAAGATCCATTACTTACAGTAGTTAGCTGTGAGGGGGTGGATTTTTATTATAGTAGAAATTGTTACAATCACTTTTTTACTATGATATATTTTATTTCTTACTGAACCGTACCAAAAAATTCCCTAAAAAATGCAAAACCATTGACTTTTATCCTTATTTTTATATATAATACAATAGAATATTACAAAAACAAACTAAAGGCAAGAGGTTGAAAAATAAATGTAATAAATCTTTTCCAACCAAGGTTATGCCTTAGGAAGGAATGATAGCAAAAATGGTTGTAGATATAATATGTCCTCTATATAATGCAGAAGAATATGTAGAAAAACTGCATAAATCATTAGAAATGCAGGAAAATGTAAAAATAGGAAACATACGATATGTAGTAACCAAAGGAAAAGACAAAACAGAAGAAAAAGTAAAAAAATTAAACTGTATCTATAAAGTAATAGAAGCAAAAGACTTTTCTCATAGTCTAACAAGAGAAAAAGAAGCATTTGAAAGCAAAGCAGATATAGTTGTATTTGTGACTCAAGACGTAATTATAGAAAAAAAAGACTGGTTAGAAAAATTAATAAAACCAATTGAAAATAATGAAGCAGAAGCCTGCTATAGTAGGCAAATTTGTACAAATAATTCTATGGAAAAATACACAAGAGAAAAGAATTATCCTGAAAACTCAAAAATAGTATCTAAAGATGACATAGAAAAATTAGGTTTAAGAGCATTTTTCTTTTCTGATGCATCATCAGCAATAAAAAGAGGAACATTTGTAAAATTAAATGGATATGATAACAAAAACTTATCAATAAGTGAAGATATGTATATTGCGTATAAATTAATCACAAATGGATATAAAATAAAGTATTGTGCAGACTCAGAAATTATTCATTCACATAATTTTACACTAAAACAACAATATGATAGATATTATGAAACAGGAAAATTTTTTAAAGAAAATAGCTATTTAAACAAATATAAAGTAAACAGTGCGGGAGGAGATTTAGCATTCTATATTTTAAAAAGAGCAATAAAGGATAAAAATTGGAAAGTAATTATAAAATGGTTACCTAATATGGGGGCGAGATTTATAGGAATGAAATTAGGAAAAATAGCCAAATAATAATTCTCTTTCAATTTGACACCACTGTACCCTTATATCCTTTGAAAGGAGCAATCTAAAAAATGCAAATAAAAACAGTTGTAATTATCAACGATTTTAACTATACCCAAGGTGGAGCAAGTAAAGTAGCCATAGACACTGCAAAATTGTTATTAGGAAAAGGACTTAAAGTTTATTTCTTTTCAGCTGTTAATAAACCAGAAGAAAATATTAAAGGAATAGAATATATCACAACAAATCAGAAAGAATCATTAAAAGAAAAAAACAAAATATTGGGATGTATAAATGGAATTTATAATATAAAAGCTAAAAAGGAACTAAAAAAACTACTTATGACATTAGATAATAAAACAACAATAATACATATACATGGATGGACGAAAGCATTATCTAGTAGTATATTTAAAATAGCAAATGATTTAAACTTTAAAATAGTAGTAACAATACATGAATACTTTATGCAATGCCCAAATGGAGGATTTTTCAATTATAAAGAAAATAAAATTTGTAACTTAAATCCATTATCCTTAAAATGTATAAAATGCAATTGTGATTCTAGAAACTATATCATAAAACTATATAGAATACTTAGACAAAAAATGCAAAATAGAATTATAAAAAAAATAGAAGCAAATGCTATATATGTATCAGACTTTAGCAAAGATATTTTAAAAAATTCACTTATAAAAAAATGGAACTCTACAGTTATTAACAATCCAGCAGGATATGAAAAAGAAGAAAGAAACTTAGATAAAAAAGACATATTAGTATATGTAGGAAGATTATCAAAAGAAAAAGGAGTAGACTTATTCTGTGAAAGTGTAACAAGACTAAATAAAAATGGGACAGTAATTGGGGATGGACCACTAAAAAATGAGTTAGAACAAAAATATAAAAATTTGAAATTTGTAGGTTGGAAAACAAAAGAAGAAATAAAAAATATATTAAAAGAAAGTAAAGCATTAGTATTCACATCACTATGGTATGAAACAATGGGAATGACAGCGATAGAAGCCTTATCATTAGGAGTACCAGTAATAGTAGGAGATAAAAATGCAACAGCATCATATATAGTAGACAATATAAATGGCTTAAAATATGAAAATGGAAATGCAGAAGACTTATATGAAAAATTAAAAATACTAGAAGATGATAAATTAGTACAAGAAATGAGCAAAAATGCCTATAATTTATATTGGAAAAAGCCATTTTCTGAACAAATATATATAGAAGAATTATTGGCGTTTTATAATAAATTATGAAGGAAAAAATAAAAAAATGGAAAAAATAATGATAATTCTATTGAATTATAACAATTATAAGGATACAATAGAATGTATAAATAGTATAAAACAAAATACAAGTGAAAATAATTTTAAATATGAAATAGTAGTTGTAGATAACAAATCAACAAATGAATCACTATCAGAACTAAAAAAAATAGAAGGAATAACATTAATACAAGCAAGTGAAAATGCAGGATTTTCAGCAGGAAATAATATAGGAATTAAATATGCAATAGAAAACAAATCAGAATATATATTACTCTTAAATAATGATACAATAGTTACAAAAAATAGTATTAATAAAATTTACCTTAAACTAAAAAAACATACTGACATTGGAATAATGTCAGCAAGGATAATGTACTGGGATAATAAAGACTTAATAAACTGTTGTGGAGGAGAAATAGACTATTTCAAAGGTACAGCTGTTATTTACAATAAAGGAAAAGAATATAAAGAGGATAATCAAGAATTTACTTATACAAAATTTGTAACTGGTTGCTGTATGTTAATGAAAACAAGTCTAGTAGAAGAAATTGGTTTCTTACCAGAGGAATACTTTATGTATTATGAAGATGTAGATTTTTGTGCAAAAGTACAACAAAAAGGATATAAAATTGGAGTCTGTTTAAGTTCTATAATATATCACAAAGAAAGTGCTGCGTCAGGTGGAGGAGAAAGTCCATTTGCAATAGAATGGAATACAAGAAATAGAATTATTTTTATAAATAAATACAAATGCTATGGAATATTAACAAAATTGTTTTTCTATTCTACAAGAATTATAGTTGGAATAAAGTATAAACTAAAACACAAAAGAGAAAGTTTAAAAGCACTAAAAAAAGGAATAATAGAAGGGAGAAAGTTTATTAAAAATGGAAAAGAGTAAGCAAAAACAAAAACTAGAAATAATAATTTTTATAATATTACTTTTCCTTCAAAATTTTGCTATTATAAATACCAAAGAATTTGGTATTGCAGCAATAACTATCTTTTTAATATATATTTTTATAAAACATAGAATGTACCAAAAAATAGATAAAAAATCTACAATAATTGTAGCATCTATAGTTTTATTTGTAGTTATATCACAACTATTAAATAAAGCATTTAACTTTTTACAAATAGGCAGATATTCGATGATTTTATTTATTGGTTGGACAAGTATTAAATACATGGAAAAGATACAAGAGATGAATCAAAAGGACTTTTTCAATAAAGTATTTTATTTTGCTCTAATAATATTAACAGGATATGGAGTATATCAATTAATAGCAAGTAAACTACAAATGCCAATGTTCTTTAATATATTCAACAATAATCCATCTTATGGAGCAAGAGGGCTTTTTGAAAGCTATTCTGGTTGGACAAAGGACATAAGGATATACACAACATTTTATGAACCATCAGCATATGCAATATTTTTAACAATAGCATATTTTTATGCCATGACTTTTGGCAATTTAGACAAAGACAAAAAATTTACTATAACGGTATTAACACTATTTAACATATTCTTCACATATTCTAGGAGTGGTTGGGTAGTATTTGCATATTATATTGCTATATACATAGCATTCAAATTATTTAAAAACAATAAACCATTAATGAAACTAACAAAAATAGGAATAATACTATTACCACTAATAACATTAGCAATTATGAGCACTTTAGGTATATATGTGTTCAAAGATGCTTCTTCAACAGCTAGAACATACTCATCTTTATATTATTTAGTAAACTCATTTAATAGTATAAAAGGAATATTAATAGGACATGGACTAGGTGCAATGCTTAGAATACCAGCAGGGTTGGAATATAAAGGATATGTAGTAGAAACATTTTCACACAATGGATATATAGACATTGTATATCAATTAGGAATACCATTTTTTATAATAATGATATATGCAATAATAAAATATTTAAAAGGAAAGAAAATAGAAGATGAATGGCTAATTTATGCTACTATTTTTACACTATGTTGTTCAGGAAGTATGTATTCTGTAGAAAGCATAATAGCAATAGTATGTTTAGTTATTGGAGACTTTAAACTTAGAGAACATAAAAAAATAGAAGAAACAGAAAATATGTTAAAAGAAAACAAAATCTTATCTAAAATTTTAGCAATAATAAAAAAAGACGACTAGGAAAAATTTGTGACTTAGGAAGGGATGATGGCAAAATGAAAGAATATGACTATTTAATAGTAGGAGCAGGGCTTTTTGGAGCAATATTTGCATATGAAGCAAATAAAAAAGGAAAAAAATGTTTAGTCATAGATAAAAGACCTAATATTGCTGGAAATATCTATACAGAAAACACTCAAGGAATAAATGTACATAAATATGGAGCACATATTTTTCATACAAGCGACAAAGAAATTTGGGACTATATAAATCAATTTGCTGAATTTAATAGATATACAAATTCACCTGTTGCAGTCTATAAAGGTGAGTTATACAATATGCCATTTAATATGAACACATTTAACAAACTATGGGGAGTTATAACTCCAGATGAAGCAAAAGAAAAAATAGAAGAAGAAAAAGCACAAGCAGGAATTACAGAGCCAAAGAACCTAGAAGAGCAAGCAATTAGTTTAGTAGGAAAAACAATATATGAAAAACTAGTAAAAGGATACACAGAAAAGCAATGGGGAAAAAAAGCAACAGAATTGCCAGCATTTATTATAAAAAGACTTCCAATTAGATTTATATATGATAATAATTATTTTAGAGACACATATCAAGGAATTCCAATTGGAGGATATACAGCAATTATAGAAAAGATGTTAAAAGGAATAGATGTAAGACTAAATTCTAATTTTTTTGAAAAAAGAGAAGAATATGAAAAAATAGCAGAAAAGATAATATTTACAGGAATGATAGATGAATACTATAATTATAGATATGGTGAACTAGAATATAGAAGTCTAAAATTTGAAACAGAAACTTTAGAAACCGAAAATTTCCAAGGGAATGCAGTAGTAAATTATACTGAATATGAAATACCATATACAAGAATAATAGAGCACAAGCATTTTGAATATGGAATTAATACTCAAAAAACTATAATAACAAAGGAATATCCAAAAACTTGGGTAAAAGGTGATGAACCATATTATCCAATGAATGATGAAAAAAACAATAAATTATATGAGAAATACAAAGAATTAGCTAAAAATGAAAAAAATGTTATATTTGGCGGAAGACTAGGTGAATATAAATATTATGACATGCACAATGTTATAAAAGCAGCATTAGAATGTGTAAAAACAGAAATAGGTTAAAGGAGAACAAATGGAAGACAAAAAGATAGCTAAAAATTATATATATAATTTAATTTATCAAGTTCTAGTAATAATTTTACCACTAATAACAACACCATATGTTGCAAGAATATTAGGGGCAGAAAACATAGGAATTTACAGTTATACATTATCAATAGTAACATATTTTGTACTTATTGGTTCACTTGGGATAGCAACATATGGTCAAAGAGAAATAGCATATGTGCAATCAGATAAAAAGAAAAGAAGCTCCATATTTTGGGAAATTATAATTTTTAGAATAATAACTATGGCAGTAGTAAGTATATTCTACTATTTTATGTATATAAGAGGAACACAATATACTTCATACTATAAAATTTTAATATTAGAATTAATATCGAGTTGTTTAGATATAAGTTGGTTTTTCCAAGGAATGGAAGAATTTAAGAAAACAGTACTAAGAAACACAATAGTAAAAGTATTAAGTATAATTTGTATATTTAGCTTAGTAAAAACAGTAAATGATTTAAGTGTATACATACTTATATATGCACTATCAAATTTAGTTGGAAATATATCTTTATGGGCATATCTTCCAAAATATCTTCAAAAAATAGGTATAAAAGAATTAAAATTACTAAGACATTTAAGACCTGTAATAGCATTATTTATACCTCAAATAGCAATACAATTGTATACAGTCTTAGATAAAGTAATGATTGGTGCAATGGTTGAAAACAAAGTAGAGAGTGGGTATTATGAACAAGCACAGAAAATAATTAAAATCTTACTTACAATCGTAACAGCACTAGGAACTGTAATGTTACCTAGAATCGCAAATAAATTCGCAGATGGAAAGACAGACGAAATAAAAAGGAATATAACAACATCATTTAAATTTACTTATTTATTAGCATTTCCAATGCTATTTGGTATTATAGCAATATCAAATAGATTTGTACCAGTATTTTTAGGAGCTGGATATGAAGAGGTATCACTATTAATAAAAATAATAAGCCCTATTATTTTAATGATAGGTCTAAGCAATGTTATAGGAAATCAATACTTATTACCAACGAAAAGGCAAAAATCATTTACTATATCAGTACTATGTGGTGCAATAGTAAATCTAATACTCAATTTTATTTTAATAAAGAAATATGAGGCAATAGGAGCATCAATAGCAACAGTAATAGCAGAAACAACAGTAGTTGCAATTCAATTCATATGTGTTAGAAATGAAATAAAATTTTTAGAAATTATCAAATTAGGGTTGAAAAATCTAATTGCAAGTATTATCATGTTAGTTATAGCAATATTAATAGAAAAAATTATGAAAAACCAATCTTCAT
Organism: uncultured Clostridium sp.; assembly: GCA_947088765.1. Lineage (GTDB taxonomy): Bacteria > Bacillota > Clostridia > TANB77 > CAG-508 > CAKPSH01. The sequence goes on from CAMUHU010000040.1 coordinate 7,767, forward strand.
ATATAATAATATTAATACAAATATGTGCAGGAATAATCTCTTATTTTGCAATATTACTTATATTAAAAGATAAATTCCTAACACAAATCATAGACAAATTTATAAAGAAAAAAATTAAGTTATAGAAAGGAAACTATAGTTAAATGAAAGAGAAAATAGATTTAGCACTAATTTGTTGCTATAATAATGAAAAACAATTAAATGAACTATTATTAGAAAGTTATAATGAACAAAATGTAGAATGTGAAAAAATTTTAATAGATAATAGTAATAATAAATTCTCATCAGCTGCAAAAGCATTAAATTATGGTGCAAGTATTTCTAAGTCAAATTACTATATATTTCTTCATCAAGACATTAAATTTTTAGACTCAAACTCCCTAAAAAACATTTATGAAGAGCTAATAAAATGTGATGGAATACTAGGAGTAGCAGGAGTAAAAGAAAATGAGAAAAAAGTATTTACATCAATACTACATGGTAAAAACAAAGAAATAGCAGGAAAAGGAAAAATAGATAAAAAAGAAGAAGTATTAACAGTAGATGAATGTCTATTTGGAATGAGTAAAACAATTTATGAAAAAATCAAATTTGATGAACAAACCTGTGATAACTGGCACTTTTATGCAGTAGACGTATGTTTATGTGCTAGTGAGCAAAATATAAAATCATATATAGTCCCAGTAAATATTTGGCATGCATCTATAGGGTGTAAAAACAAAAGTTTCTATAATTCATTACAAAAAATGAAAGAAAAATATAAAGGAAAAAGGCAATATATAAAAAGTTGTTGTATAAGAGCAGACGTTAATAAACCAAAATATTATACTATAATTAGAGATTATCTAGGAATGAGATATGGAAAAATAAAAAAAATGTTATCTCTTCAAAGATACAATTCTAACTCTTAAAATATCCAAATTTTCTTCTTATTTTAAAATATATATTGAAAATAAAAGGTAACATTGCTATAATACAATATATAAAAAAGAAAGGTAGAACATACATGAAAACAAAGATATATATAGCAACACATAAAAAAATAGAAATGCAAAATGAAGAAGGATATACACCAATTCAAGTAGGAGCAGAAATAAACGAAAAACTACCATATTTAAAAGACAACACAGGAGACAATATATCAAAAAAGAATAAAAACTATTGTGAATTAACAGCATTATACTGGATATGGAAAAACACCTCAGAAGACATAATAGGATTAACTCATTATAGAAGATTTTTCTTTAAAAACATATTATCAAAACAATTATTAAAAATAGAGGACATAGAAAAAATCTTAACTAAAAATGATATTATTTTACCAAACAAAGTACATCTAGACATAACAATAGAAGAACACTATAAGAAATATCATCATATAGAAGACTTATATAAATGTAAACAAATAATAGAAAAAATGTATCCAGAATATACAGAAGCATTTGAAAAAATACTAAAAAGAGAAAGTTTATATGCTTTTAATATGTTTATCATGGACAAAAAAAGATTTAATGAATATATGGAATGGCTATTTAATATATTTAATGAACTAGAAAAGACAATAGATATATCAAATTATGATGAATATAATAAAAGAATATATGGCTTTCTTTCAGAAAGATTATTCAATGTATGGCTTGAAAAGCAAAACTTAAAAGTAAAAGAAATGGTAGTATTAAATATACAAGAAAATAAAGGAAAACAAATTAAAGAATATTTAAAAACTTTAATAAAAAGAGATTAAGAAAAAAACTTAGGAGGGAAGAATATGAAAATATTAATTACAGGCTCAAATGGAATGCTTGCAAATGCAATAAAGGAAGAATTAAAAAATGAAGAATTAATATGTACAGATGTTGAAGAATTAGACATTACAAACTCAGAACAAGTAAATGAATTTGTAAAGAAAACAAAACCAGAATATATAATAAACTGTGCAGCATACACAGCAGTAGATAAAGCAGAAGAAAATAAAGAACTAGCATATAAAATAAATGCCATAGGGCCAAAAAATCTAGCAATTGCAGCAAATGAAAATAGTGCAATCTTAATGCATGTGAGCACAGACTATGTATTTGGTGGAGATAAACCAGTAGAAGAAGACTATAAAGAAGACGATGAAAAAAATCCACAAGCAGTATATGGAACAACAAAACTTGAAGGAGAAAAATTAATAGAAGAAAACTGTTCTAAATACTATATTTTTAGAACAGCATGGTTGTATGGAGAAGGAAGAAACTTTGTAAGAACAATGTTAGACTTAAGTAAAACAAAAGATGAGGTAAAAGTAGTAAATGACCAACATGGAAGTCCTACATATGCAGTAGACTTAGCAAATATAATACACCAAGTAATAGACAAAAAAATAGAATTTGGAGCATATAATGCTACAAATATAGGTTATACAACTTGGTATGACTTTACAAAAAAGATATTTGAAATTAAAAACGTAAAATGCAAAGTAATACCAGTAACAAGTGAAGAATTTAAAAGTCCTGCAAAAAGACCTAAAAACTCTAAAATGTCAAAAGACAAATTATTAAAAAATGGAATAAAGATACCAACATATGAAGATGCACTAAAAAGGTATTTATCAAAATAATAAGGGAAGGGTTGAAAAATAATCGCCATTTGGCGTTGTTGTTCTTCGAAAGAAAATCCTCAACGTGCACAAGCACGCCTCCGGTATTTCTTTCTTGAACGCCTAGCCAAATAACGATTCTTTTCCAACTAATTTCTAACCTAGAAAGGAATGGGACATAAGAATGAAAAATAGAAAAGGTATAATTTTAGCAGGAGGAAGTGGAACAAGACTATATCCACTAACATTAGCAATATCAAAACAAATAATGCCAGTATATGACAAGCCAATGATATACTATCCATTATATGTATTAATGGAAGCAGGAATAAGAGACATATTAATAATAACAACAAAAAGAGACAATGAAACATTTAAAGAACTATTAGGTGATGGAAGTAAATGGGGAATGAACTTTGAATACACAATTCAAGACAAACCAAATGGACTAGCAGAAGCCTTCATAATAGGAGAAAAATTTATAGGACAAGACAATGTTGTATTAATACTAGGAGACAACATGTTTTATGGAGGAAATTTAAAAGAAATCTTAAAAAGAGCGAATGCAAGAGAAAATGAATCTACAATATTTGGCTATAAAGTAAAAGACCCTAGAAGCTATGGAGTTGTAGAAATGGATGAACAAGGAAATGCAATATCAATAGAAGAAAAACCAGAAAATCCAAAATCTAACTATGCAGTGCCAGGTCTATACTTTTATACAAACGATGTCATAGAAATAGCAAAAAATGTAAAACCATCAGCAAGAGGGGAATTAGAAATTACCTCTGTAAACGAAATATACATGAAAAATAAGAAACTAAAAGTAGAAAAATTAGGAAGAGGAATGGCATGGTTTGATACAGGAACACATGATGCACTACTTGAAACAGCAAGTTTCGTACAAACAATACAAAAAAGACAAGGACTTCAAATTTGTTGTCCAGAAGAAATCGCATTTGAAAATGGATGGATAACAGCAGACCAACTAGAAGAACTAGCAAAAAGTCTATTAAAAACAGACTATGGTAAATTTCTAAAAAATCTAGCTGAAAACATAGAATAAAATGACTTAAAAATAATTAAACGTAGGGGCACGGCGTACCGTGCCCATGCTTCGAAAAAAACACTTAAAGTAAAAAAAAATAATTTGTAACATAATAAAGAAAGGAAATAAAAATGGGAAAATTCAAGAAAAAAGAAACAGGAATAGAAGGATTATATGTAATAGAACCAACTATATTTGAAGACAATAGAGGATTTTTCATGGAAACATATAACAAAAAAGACTTTGAAGAAATAGGAATAGACACAGAATTTGTACAAGACAACCAATCAAAATCAGTAAAAGGAGTATTAAGAGGATTGCATTTTCAAAAAGAATATCCACAAGCAAAACTAGTAAGAGTTATAAAAGGCGAAGTATACGATGTCGCAGTAGATTTAAGAAAGAACTCTAAAACATATGGAAAATATTATGGAGTTACACTAACAGAAAAAAATAGACTACAATTTTTTATACCAAGGGGATTTGCTCATGGATTTTTAGTATTATCAGAAGAAGCAGAATTCACATATAAATGTGATGACTTATATCATGCAAATGATGAAGGAGGAATAATCTGGAACGATAAAAATATAAACATAGAATGGCCATTAGAAAAGGTAGGAGGAATATCAAACATAATTCAATCTGATAAAGATAAACTATGGCAAGAAATCATGTAATGAAAGGAAACAATAAAAATGAAAAAAAACATACTAATAACAGGAGCAGCAGGATTTATAGGAAGCAACTTTGCACATTATTTTAGCAAAAAATATCCTGAATATAATTTGATAATTTTAGACAAACTAACATATGCAGGAAATCTTCATAACTTAGACAAAATAAAAGACAAAATTACATTTATAAAAGGAGACATCTGTAATTTCGATTTAGTAATGAAAATATTTAAAGACAATGACATAAACGGAGTGATACACTTTGCAGCAGAAAGCCATGTTGATAATAGTATAAAAACGCCCTTTATATTTACACAAACAAATGTAATAGGAACACATACATTATTAGAGGTTGCAAAACAAGTATGGGGAGAAGGAAGCGAAAATAAATTTGTACATATATCAACAGATGAAGTATATGGAACATTAGGAGAAGAGGGGTATTTCACAGAAACAACAAGAATAAACCCTAATAGTCCATATTCAGCATCAAAAGCAAGTTCAGACTTAATAGCAAGAGCATACTATGAAACATTTAAAATGAATGTAAACATAACAAACTGTTCAAACAACTATGGTGCATATCAGCATCATGAAAAATTAATACCACACATGATAAGCTTAGCACTAAAAAATGAAAAACTACCTGTATATGGAGATGGAAGAAATATAAGAGATTGGTTATATGTAGAAGACCATTGTAAAGCAATAGACATAGTATTCCATAAAGGAGAAAAAGGAGAAAGATACAATATAGGTGGGCATAATGAAAAAAGAAACATAGAAATAGTAAAACTAATCCTAAAACATCTTGGAAAATCAGAAGACTTAATAGAACATGTAACAGACAGAAAAGGTCATGACTATAGATATGCAATAGATCCAACGAAAATAAAAGAAGAGTTAGGCTGGGAAACAGAAACAAGATTTGAAGATGGAATAATAAAAACAATAGACTGGTATTTAGAACATAAAGAATATTTAGATTTATAAGAATATAGATACACTCTTGTCAACAGTTCTAAATATTTGAAAACCTAATCTCCTTAAAATGTAAAACAAAATTTACCTAAAATGTAAAGCGATATTTACTTTTTTTGTAAAGTAACATATAATTAATACAGAAAGGGGGATTAAAATGAAAGAATATTTACCTAGAATTGTTGATAAAGAATTAGAAGAGTTACTAGATATTATGGGAGCAGTATTAATAGAAGGTTGTAAATGGTGTGGAAAATCTACAACAGGAAGACAACATGCAAAAAGCATGTTGGAGTTCCAAAATCCAGATAGAAAAGATGAATTTGATAATATAAAAAATACAAAGCCTTCATTATTTTTAGATGGAGACAAACCAAGATTATTTGATGAATGGCAGATGTATCCTGTTATTTGGGACTGTATACGAACAAATATTGACCATACAGGACTTAGGGGACAATATATCCTTACTGGTTCAGCAAAACCAAAAGAGGGAGAGACTATGCATACTGGAACAGGAAGAATATCAAGAATTACGATGAGACCAATGAGTTTGTATGAATCGAAAGATTCTAATGGCAAAATATCAATGAAAGATATAATTAAAGGAAAAGATGTAAGTGCTACATCTGATTTAAGTTTAGAAGACTTAGCCAGTGTAGTAGTTAGAGGAGGATGGCCAGCCACATTAGATATTGAAGGAAGAAATAAATATAAAGTTGCTTCAGAGTATGTTAAATCATTATTGCATGAAGAAGTTAATTTAATAGATGGGGTAGAAAGAAATCCAAGTAAAATGTTAGCAGTTCTTAGAAGTTTAGCAAGAAATATATCTACGCCAGTATCAAACTCAACAATAAATGGTGATATAAAAAATAATTTTGAAGATAATATTTCAAGACCAACACTAACAGATTATATTAATACATTAGAAAAATTATTTGTTATAGAAAATATTAATGCAACAAATCTAAATTTTAGATCCAAATCATCAATTAGAACAAAAGCTAAGAAAGAATTTGTAGATCCATCAATTGCTACAGCTGTTCTTGAATTAAGTCCAGAAGATTTAGTAAAAGACTTAAATCTATTTGGTTTTTTATTTGAATGTTTATGTATTAGAGATTTAAAAATATATACACAAGAAATAAATGGAGAACTCTCTTTTTACAGAGATGAAAATAATTTTGAAGTAGATGCAATACTTAGAACCCAAAGTGGAAAGTGGGGGGCAATTGAAATAAAGCTAGGAGCAGGATATATAGAAGAAGCAGCACAGAATTTATTAAAGTTCAAAAATAAAGTAGATATATCAAAGTGTGGAGAGCCAACATTTTTAATGGTTTTGACAGGAGCAAACTATTCATATAAAAGAAATGATGGAGTTTATGTAATATCAATTGGAACTTTACGAAATTAGATCATATATAAATGAATAAAAAATATAAAAAAACACATATTATATATATGTGTTTTTTTATTCTATAGAAAAGTAATTATATTAACGATTGTAGGGGCGATTAGTAATCGCCCATTCTTCAAACAAAATTCTTTAGCAATGTAGAGTCGACCAGTGGTCGTCCGTTCATCAAAGGCTAGACCACAAGAAAAAATTACATAAATAAAAACAAAGGAGACAATTATGAATCTAATATTACAATTAACCGAATTCGTTGTATATGCAGTACTTATAGTCCTAATAACAAAGAACTTTTTAATAAAAGTACTAAGAAAACTTGCAAGTGCATTAGATCTAGAATCAAAAGCAGTAGGAGATATATCAGGAGTCGCAACATCTATGCCAGAAGTAATAAGTGTATTTTTCACATCATTACAAGGGATGTTTGCCACTAGTATATTCAACATATTAAGTTCAAACACAATAAACTTTATTCAATACATTATATCCATTTGCCAAAACAAAAATCAAAAAGTACTAAAAAATGATGCATTAAAATCTGATATTGTAATGGTAATAATAACAATACTAATTCCAGCAAGTATCATAATATTTAATATAGAAATAAATATAGGTTTTGTACCAATATTCATAATGCTATTTATATTATTTTATATAATAAACACAAATACACATAAATTATATCTATCACATGCAAAAACAAAAGAATTAAAAGAATTTGAAGAAGAAAAAAAATGGGTAAAAGGAAAAAAAGATATTATAGTAAAAAACATAATATATCTAATAATAATAGGAATTGCATTATTTGTAATAGGTGAATTATTAGGAAATGTAGTAAGAAGACTAAGTATAACTTTTAATATACCACAAAGTGTAATAGGAATAGCACTAGGATTTATAACAAGTCTACCAGAATTAATAACATTTATAGAATCACAAAAAAACTCTAAGAATAACAACAATGAAGTAGAGGGAGTAGTAGAAGCCACAAACAATCTATTAACATCAAACATAATAAATTTATTTGTAGTCTTAACAATAGGAATAATAGTAACAGCATTAATATAAAACGATGTAATTCTTTAATATTAGTGAATAATTCATTATTTATTATATAGATATAAATCTATTGTAGGGGCGCCCTTTGGGCGTCCGTTTGCCGTTATAAGATAATGTTTTTACAATATATTATTTAGAATTTTAATATTTTTGTTATACCAATTAATAATATATATATCAATAAAAATACATATTAAATGTTGGAGCAGGACTTGTGTCAATCAATAAAAAAACAGAAATCTTAATATTTATATCTATTATAAAAATGTAAAAAAGAAAATTATATCTATCATTAAAAAATATTTTTAGCGACAAAAAAATATCTCATAAAATGCAAAAAAACAAAAAGTGCTCAAAAGCTACGAATGTAAAGGGTTGACTGTGATACCAAAATATACCAAAAATGGTATATTTTGGTAAAAATTACTCCTAGAAAAAAATGTCAAAAAAAATGTAAAAATTTATGAAAAAAGTATTCACAAAAATATAATATTGTGCTATACTAATGGAGTAACAAAATATTTTAGTAAATTTTGCAAGAAAGGAGGAAACCTATATTTTTTACTAAGTATTAAAAATGTATTTTGTTATGTAAAAAAATAGGAGGTAGAAAGAAAAATGAATTTAAAAAAATTAACAAGAATTATTTTATTAGTAGCAGTATTATTAGTACTAAGCATCGTACCAGTTAATGCCGTAGTATTCAATGCTGCATTTGATAGCGATTTCTATGTTAACTGTTATCCAGATTTAAAAGCAGCATTCGGAAATGACGCTAACGCTGCATATAATCATTACTTAACATATGGAATCAAAGAAGGAAGAATTGCATCACCAGTATTTGATGTAAAAACTTATATAAGAAATTATCCAGACTTACAAGCTGCATTCGGAGACAATTATGAAGCAGCATATAACCATTTCTTAACAAATGGAATGAACGAAGGAAGATTAGCTTCAGACTCATTCAATGTTCAAGTTTACATAGCTAACTATCCTGACTTACAAGCTGCATTCGGAAACGATGTAGCAGGAGCTTATAACCATTATTTAAATTATGGTATGGCTGAAGGTAGAGTATGTGGCTCTCTAGAAGCTGGAGCAGAAGCTCCAGAAGACCATGTTCAT
>CAMUHU010000041.1 GCA_947088765.1 uncultured Clostridium sp.
ATTTTTTTGCAAAGTAGTGAGTTTTACTTGAAACATGCTAATCGGTCTTAACCACTGCTGGACATTTTACATACTATTCATTCTAAACCAGCCAAAATATATTTCACCGCATTGGGTTAATAAGCTTATTACAAATCTTAATTCTCTATGTCTCGGAAGTGGGAGAATAACTTATTGTACCACTTTATTAACCAGTGTTTCGTGTCTATTAATTTTTCAGTCACCATATTAAATGGTACACATAATATATCATGATAAAATACAGTTGTCAATGGCATTCTATCATTTTTTGCAAAAAATTTGTATTGACAAATATAACACATTAAGTTAAAATATTAATATAATAGATTAGAGATTGGAGAAAATTATGATTAATGAAGCTAATTTTAAATTAAATAATTGGCAATTAGTATGGGAAAAAATTAAGAATCACCCATACTCATTAATCATGCTATAATTTTATTATAAAAATAGCACAAGTATAGGTGATAATAATTACTTATACTTGTGTTTTTTTATATAAATATAAGAGTATTTTTCTAATTTATCTCTAAATATATAAAAGAAGCAGAAGTATAGAATTAATATACTTCTGTTTTTATTTAGGAGGGAAAACGATGAAACAAGAAAATTTTATTAAAAATCGATACAAATTACACTGGTGTATATAGTAACATATAAAGAAATAAAGATTGAAAGGAAGAAACTATTATGAATAAAAAACAAATACCATATAGATTATATTTAACAGAAGAGCAAATGCCAAAACAATACTATAATTTGAGAGCTGATATGAAAGAATTACCAGAACCTATGTTAAATCCTATTACAAGGAGAGAGGCAACTTTAGAGGATTTATTACCAGTATTTTGTAAAGAATTAGCGAAACAAGAATTAGATAATAAAACCAGATATATAGATATACCAAAAGAAGTTCAGGAAATGTATAGAATTTATAGACCTTCACCTCTAGTTCGTGCTTATAATCTTGAAAAATATTTAGATACTCCTGCTAAAATTTATTATAAATTTGAAGGAAATAATACATCAGGAAGTCATAAACTTAATTCTGCAATAGCACAAGTTTATTATGCTAAACAAGAGGGAATTAAACATCTTACAACTGAAACAGGAGCAGGTCAATGGGGAACAGCTTTATCAGAAGCTTGTAGCTACTTTGATATTCCGTTATCTGTATATATGGTAAGAGCATCTTATGAACAAAAACCATTTAGAAAAGATATAATGAGGACTTTTGGAGCAAATGTAATTAGTAGTCCAAGTAACACAACAGATGTTGGAAGAAAAATTTTAAAAGAACATCCTAATACAACAGGAAGTCTAGGTTGTGCAATTTCAGAAGCAGTTGAAAAAGCTATAACAACACCTAATTCAAAATACGTTTTAGGTTCTGTATTAAATCAAGTATTATTACACCAATCAATAATTGGATTAGAATGTGAAACTGCATTTGAAATATTAGAAGAATATCCAGATATAATAATAGGTTGTGCTGGAGGTGGTTCAAATTTAGGAGGTATAATTGCACCATTTATGAGAGATAAAATAAAAGGAATACACAACCCTAGAATAGTAGCTGTTGAGCCTTCATCATGTCCTTCATTAACACGAGGTAAATATACATATGACTATTGTGATACGGGAAAAATGACACCTCTTGCAAAAATGTATACATTAGGTTGTGACTTTATACCTAGTGCAAATCATGCAGGAGGATTAAGATATCATGGAATGTCTCCAATAATTTCAAAATTATATCATGATGGATATATAGAAGCTGTTTCAACAAAGCAAACTGACGTATTTAAAGCTGCAATTTTATTTGCTCAAAAGGAAACTATTTTTCCAGCACCAGAATCTTCTCATGCAATAAAAATTGCAATAGATGAAGCTTTAAAGTGTAAAGAAACAGGCGAAGAAAAAACTATTTTATTTGGGTTAACAGGTACAGGATATTTCGATATGACAGCATATTCATCTTATTTAGATAAGAGTATGTCAGATTATATACCAACAGATGAAGAGCTAGAGAAATCTTTCCCAAATATTGTATGATATGAAAAAAGGAGTTAAAATACATGGAAAATGAGGTATATAAACTATTAGATAAATTAAATATTGAATATACAAAAATAGAACATCCACCATTATTTACTTGTGAAGATAACGAAAAATATAATATAAAATTTGATGCAGTAGTATGCAAAAATCTCTTTATAAGAAATAGCAGTAAAAGTCAGTATTATCTTGTTTCTTTACCTTTAGAGGAAAGAGTAGATTTAAAATCATTACAAATGTTATTAGAAGAAAAAAGATTAAGTTTTGGAAATGAAAATGTACTTGAAGAAAAACTTGGAATAAAGAGTGGAGCAGTTTCTATATTCAATATTATAAATCTAAAAGATAATGATATTATTTTTGTACTAGATGAAGAAATATTAAAATATGAAAAAGTAGGCTTCCATCCGAATATAAATACAGAAACAGTAATATTTAATCCAAAAGAGATTACTAAAATACTTGGGTTCTATAATGTAGAATTTAAATTTATCAAAATATGAATATATATTATAAATTCAATACAAAAATCAGCAGTAATAAAAATTTTTAGCACTGCTGATTTTTCTTTTATGATTTTAGTTTTGTAATATTATCATCGAATTTCTCAATTTTTTCAATACTATTACTATCATGTAAAATTACATATTGCTCTTTTGCTATGCTATTTAATTTCTCTAATCTATCTTTTTGTTTAAAACCTTCTTTTATCATTTGAGCATTTAAATTTTCGAGATTTACTAGAATAACTAACTGAAGAATATTAGCATAGTCTCGCATATTACCATTTAAAGTAGGATTTTTATCTTTCCATTCTTTTGCAGTCATTCCAAATAACGCAACATTTAAAATATCTGCTTCATTTGCATATACATATAGCTTTTGCTTTTCAGTTAGTGTAGGAATTAAATTTGCTTTTATACTATCAGTATGTATTCTATAATTTGTTTTTGCAAGTTCTCGTCTAACTGACCAATCAATTTTATTCTGATAGCTTTCATTTCGTTTTAATCTTTCAAATTCCTTTATTAAGTATAGTTTGAATGCTGAATCTATCCAAGAAGCAAATTCAAGAGCAATATCTGGATGTGCAAAAGTTCCACCATCATATTTTCCTCTTTTAGAAACAAACCCTATTGCATTTGTTTCTTTAATCCACCTAGATGGGCTCATAGTAAACGATTGAGTTGCAGAATCTTTTTTAAACTCGCGAGATTCCGCTAGTTTAAAATTGGAATTTGATAATTCTTCCCATAAACAATAAAAATCAAAAGAACTTTTATTACTCATCCATTTTATAATAACATCTCCAGGAGTTAATGGATTTTTATATCGTGCTAAATCAGTTAATGAAATATAATCTATATCTCCAACTCTCATAACATTTACTAGATTATCTTTTACTTTCATTTGTGTTTTTATAAGTTCTTTACTCATAATATCACTTCCAATCTCTTTAAATTCTTCATATATTATAAAACAATTGTTTGTAAATGTCAAGTTAAAACCTTAAATATAAATAAATTCATTTAATATTATCTCTTCGACTGAACGTTTATAATTATTCATAAGTCCAACCCATTTTAAAGTATCTATATTTTTCAAATTTTCATCAATAGGATTTCTATTCAGCATTTGCTTCATAAGTATTTCAAACCTTTCTTTAGCCTGTTTATCAGTTTCTACAATATGTTTCCTTAAATTACTATCCATAAACATTATTGTGTAATCAGCTTTCTTATGATTTTTCAAATATTTTAACTTTAAATGATAAAAATGACCATACTTTCCAATATGATAATCATTTTTGTATTCATCTTTTGCTAAATATACGTTAGGAACAAAATAATCTCCCTCTCTATGGTAAGTGATCTCTCTCATAATTCAAAACCTCCTAAAATTTATTTTCGCTACAAAATGAACTAAAATTTTATATCATATTAGACTGTCAAAATACCAATAAAATAAGGAAGAACTAAATAAGAACGTTTTTGTCCTTATTTAAGTTCTCCCTTAGGCAATTATTTTTTATATTCTAGGAAAGTTATCATAGTATGATAACTTTCCGTAGATTTTTTAGCTCTTACGAACATAAGTGAGTTAGAGATAAGTTATGCAGAGCAGATAATTATGCGGATTATTAGAATTGCTTTGCGGGTTACACCGCTTAGCAATTCTTAAAATTCGTTTTTTTATATACTAGAAAAGTTCTATAAATAGGTATAAATTTAACAATAGCCTAATAAACTTTCCTAGTATATAAAAGGCTATAATCGCTATTGCCTTTAAGATTTCCTCATTTACATTTGGAAACTTAAATCGGCAAAAGAAAAGGTGGCAAAGCCACTTTTCTTGTTTGAGATAAAATATTGATTGAAAATACTGTACTTTTAGTATATAATTGTTTTTATAAATTATAATCAATAATATAAATTGTAGAAAAATAGAATGTAGAAGGAGAAGAAATGGAAGATAATAAAAAAGATTTAAAAAAATGGATTATATTAATACTTATTGTGCTTACTGGATATTGGTTAATTAACAATCTAAGTACAGTAGGAATATTGTTTGATATTATAATAAATATATTATTTCCATTTATTTTAGGAGGATGTTTAGCTTTTATACTAAATATTCCAATGGCTTTTTTTGAAAAGAAGTTAACAAAGCCAAATAAAAAAAGCAAGAAAGAGCAAAACAAAAAGTTATTAAGAATGGTATCAATTATATTTGCAATAGTTATAATTTTAATAGTTCTAATATTAGTAATTACTTTGATAGTACCAGAACTAATGGGTGTAGTAAATTTATTTATAGATAATATACCATATTACGCTGAAGAAATAACAAAGTTAGCTGAACAATATGGGATAAATATATTAGATATAAATACTATGATCGAAGAGGCAAATATAGATATGGAAGCAATAAAAAACCAAGTTACTACTTTAATTCCAAGTGTGTTGACATCATCTTTATCTTTAGTAAGTAGTATTATTAGTGGAATTTCAAATTTCGTTATTGCCATTATATTTGCTATATACATATTAATTGATAAAGAAAAATTAAAATCACAAGCGACTAGAATATTATATGCTTATTTAAAGAAGGAGAGAGCTGAAAAAATAATAAACGTTGGGAAAGTATCTAGGGATACATTTAAGAATTTCTTTACAGTACAATGTTTGGAAGCGACAATACTTGGGACACTTTGCATAATAGGAATGTTAATTCTGAGAATACCATATTCAGTACCTGTTGGAGTTTTAATAGGAGTAACAGCATTAATACCAGTAGTTGGAGCATTTATAGGAATTGCTATAGGAGCAATCTTAATAGTAGCTGTAAATCCAATTAAAGTAATAACATTTATTATATTTGTATTAATATTACAACAGATAGAAGGAAATGTTATTTATCCAAGAGTAGTAGGGACTTCAGTAGGTTTACCAGGAATGTGGGTATTGTTTGGAGTTACAGTAGGTGGAAGTTTAGGTGGGATTTTAGGTATGTTATTAGGAGTACCAGTAGCAACAATTATTTATAGATTATTAAAAAATCATGTTAATGATAAAATTCATAGTAAAAAAGAATTAGAAAATTCAATAAAGTCAAACTCATTAAAATATAATAAAAAGACTTAATACAAATGATACAAAAGAATTTGATAAAGCTTTCAATAAGATATATAAAATCAACTAAGTCGAGTAAGCAATAGTGAAGTGTTACTATATTTAGAACTAGAAAAGGATAAAGCAGAAGAATTAGGACAAGTAACAGAAGTAACAGTTCCTAATATAACTAACATGAATGTAAAAGAGGCAGAAAAAAAGATAAACACAACATATCAAAATAGGGTAAATCTATTGCTTCCGTAGCAGTAGCTGCTCATGAATGTGGACACATGCAATACAAGATAAAGAAGAATATAGCATAAAAAAGGTTCTGAGTGCTGCTGCTATGACATATATTGCAAGTCTTATATTATCAATATTGAATTTACTCAGGTTAGTAATAATGCTTAGTGGTAGGGAAAGAGATGATAGAAAAGTTAAAGGAGATCTTTTTAAAAGATATTAAAATTAAGTGTAAGGGTACAGTATACTGTACCCTTACCTTGATCTTTAGTTACATTCTTTAAATGTTAGAACTAACTAATCTTACGGAAATAAGTGTTTTATGTCATATATAGAGAGATGACACAAAAATAGTCATAAAATGTAACACAAATTTAATAATAATCTAAGATAATAGGATGCGTAAACAAAAACAAAACACAGGAAATGAAGGCATATTGAGAAAACGCAATAATTCTGGTATATTAGTATTAGTAAAAGTTTGTTTCTACTATATTAGCTAAAATTAAAAAATATTGAAAATATGTAAAAGTATTGCTAAGTTACCATATTTATGCTATAATTAACTTATTATGACAACCAATAAAAATTATTAATAATATAAAAAACTAATCTTTGAGCAATATGTAATGGAAATATTATATGTAATTATAAGGAGGAAAAATTATGAAATTAAAGAGAATAATTGTTGGAGCAATATTAACTACAATATGTATATCACAATTCTATTTTCTTTTATTTAACAAACCTGTATATGCAGAAGATAATGTAGCACAAAATAATAATGATACAAAATATCATTATAAGCAACTTACAGAGCTGTCAAAAAGTATTTATAATGGAATGTGTGATATGTATATTCAAGGAATTTTAAAAACTGGAACACAAGATTATGACCTTACAACAAAAGGTTATATTACACAATCACAACTTGAAACTTATAATAATGGAAATAAAGAATTAATGGATGCAATGTATGCGGCAAGATATGCTTTTTATGCTGACCATCCAGAAATTTTTTATGTCAATTTTTCGGCTATAAGTATTAGAGTAACAAAGGATACAGAAGAAAAATATCATGCATATATTGGAGCTGGAAGATATGATGACTATTATATAGAAGGATTTGCAAATCAAGCAGAGGTAGAAAATGCAATTGTAGAATTTAATAATAGAGTAAACGAAATAGTTACAGGTGCAATAAATATTACAGTAGAAGAAGGAAAAAATCTTACAACAGAACAAATAAAATATGTTCACAATGAAATAATTTATAATACATCTTATAGATTAGAAGATGATTGTACACCAGGAAATGAATCACATTTATCAACACCATATGGTACACTTGTAAAAAAACAAAGTGTATGTGAGGGATATGCAAGAGCATTTAAAACTATATTAGACAAATTAGGAATAACATGTATTCTTGTACAAGGTGCACACACTACAGAAGGAGAAGCAACAGAAGCACATATGTGGAACTATGTACAAATAGAAGAAAATGTAGAATCAAATGCAAGACAACTAGAAAAAGTTTGGTATGCAGTAGATTGTACAATAGATGATCCTTATGTACGTACACATGCATCTTCAGATAATAGTGAAGAAGAACCAGGAAACAATATTGTAGAAGGATTTGAAAATACAAGATATTTATTAGTTGGAGCTGTTACTATGAATGTAGAACATTTCCCAATTGAAGAAGTAGAATCAGCAGGTAATTATAAATTTGAATATCCAGAACTAAAAGTAGAAGATTATGGAATAGATACAGTCACAAACAAAGATGGATTAGTTGTAAAATATAAAAAAGAAGGAACAGAAACAGAAGAATATAGAGCAGGAGATTATTCTATAAGTTATAATGGAAAAGGTTATAATGGAGCAGCAGAAGACGGATATTATCTTATGATGAAATCTACCCAATATAGACCAGGAGATCAAATATGGGAAGAAAGTAAATGGGGATATTTAATTCCAGACCCAAGATTATATGTAGGAATAATAGATAATGGTGATCATATATACATATCAGTAGCAAATGCAGAATATACTGAATTTGCTGTAACTAATGTACCACCAGGAGATTATGAACATGATATAACATGTTTAACATATAAAGGAACAGAAGAACAAATTTTAGTACAAAGTGGAAGACTTTATAATCCAAGTGGAATATATAAAGCTAAACCATATATAAAACAACAATCACCATTACCAACAGCAACACTTACAGTTGGACCAACATATCATGTATCAGTTACTTATACTGATGATTTAGTATTCAAAGAGGGAGAAACAGAAGTAGGATATAAAATGACATCATCAGGAGCAACAGGAGCGGAAAAATCTACAATAACAAATTTTCAATGGGATGGAAAACGTACAATAACATTTGATTTAAAATTTAGTGAAATGTATGCAGATGATCAAGCTTCTTATTATATAGCTATTACTGGATTATTAGGAAAAAATAGTGGAAAAGCTCCAATGGAGATAACATATGGTGCTTACAACTTGATAGGATGCTCTTTCAGTATGAACAAGGCTCGTAATTGGGAAGTATTTGGAAGACCAGTATTACTTGAAGAAGAAGATTTATCAATGAAAGATTGGACAACAGCAAGTGGAGCAAAATTATCAGATAAATTGAAAAATAGAATAACACTTGTAGCAACTAAAACTACAGTTGAACAAGAAAAAGTAATGGATGATTTAGTACAAAGTGAATTTCCAAATCAAGAAATAAAGTCAAGTCAAACTTATGACATATCATTGAATGTTTGTAAAAAATATGTTGTAAAAACAGGACATAGACTAAGAGTAGCACTTGGATTTCCAACAGGATATGGACCAGAAGATGCAGGAGTTACATTCAAAGCATATCACTTTATTAGAAATGATAAAAATGAAGTAGTAGGAGTTGAAGAAATTCCATGTGTTGTAACACAATATGGTTTAATAATTACATGTGACTCATTCAGTCCATATATGATTGCAGTAACAGATGATGATGGAACACAAAACAAAGAAAAGGCAGTGATAGCCACAAGTTCAAAAGGTGGTAAAATCACAAACGCAAGTAGTGAAAAAGGAAATATCATTACTCTAGCAGAAAATGAAACAAAGACAATTACTATAAAAGCAGACAATGATTATGAAATTGAATCAGTAGTAGTTTGTGGAAAAACAATAGATATAACAAATAAAGAAACAATGGAAATCACAGTAAATTATAATGAAATTACAAATACAAACAATATAATAGATGTTAATTTTGTATCAAAAGCAGTTGTAGCAAAAGATGTAGAAAGAGGAGAAACAGTAGTTCAACCAAAAGATACACCTGTAGAGGGAGAACCAGAAGAGCCAGGAGAACCTGAGAAACCAGGGGAACCAGAAAATCCAGGGGAACCAGAAAATCCAGGGGAACCAGAAAATCCAGGAGAACCAGAAAAACCAGAGGAACCAGAAGAAACAATAAAAAGTGAAAAATACTTGATAGAAGAAGGATTTATTTCAAAAATAGTTCTAGGAACAACAGTAAAAGAATTAAAAACTAAGGTAGAAGCATCTAAAGATATAATAATAAAAGACAAAAATGGAAATGCACTTGGAGAAAATGATAAATTAGCAACAGGTATGACATTACAAGTAGGAGACACCATACAATTAACAATAATAGTAACAGGCGACATTAATGGAACAGGAGAAATTAGCTTAACAGACCTTGCACAATTAAAGTTACATTATATAGAAAAAGAGACATTAACAGGAGCTAGTTTAAAAGCTGCAGATATAAACAGTGATGGACAAATAACTATAACGGACTTAGCACAACTAAAACTAGTATTAGTAGATTTAATGGAATTAGAATAAGGGAGGAAAAGTTATGAAAAGAAAAATAATAGCATTAAGTTTAATTTTAGTAATAGTTACTTTAGTAAGTAATGTATATGCTGCTTCTAAATTTGAGGTAAATTTATCAACAGAAAAAAGTGAATACAATAAAAATGATGAATTTGAAGTAGATGTTAAAGTACGAAATATTCAAGATGAAAAGGGAATAATAGCATTAGGTGGAACATTAGAATATGATAAAAACAGTTTAGAATTAGTAAAAATGGAGGCACAAGGCGATTGGACTAAACCTTCATATAATGAAGATAATGGAAAATTTGTTGCAGATAGAGATAAAAATTATGCCACAAAAGATGAATCAGTATTTAAGATTACTTTTAAAGTAAAAGAAGAAAGTAAAAAAGATATTACAATAACATTAAAAGATATTTCAGCATCAAATGGAAAAGAAGATATAAAAACAGACAATGTAAGTAAAGTAATTACTATAAAAAATTCTACTGTACCAGACACAAAACCAGGAGATAACAATGAAGGAAACAATGAAGGAAACAATGTAGGAAATAATATCGGTAATAATATAGGAAATAGTGTAGGAAACAATGTAGCAAATAATACAGTAAATAATACAAATAAAAACAACTCTATATATAATAACAAAATACCACAAGCAGGAGAAAATAATACAATTATAATATTTTGTATAATAGTACTTATTGCAATTGTAGCAACTTATATTATTAAAATAAAAATTATTAATAAAAAAAGTGAAAAAGAAATAATAAGTGGAAGACATACAAAACAAAGAAAACACTAATTTAGATGATTTCATATAACATCTACATAAATATCCATTTATGTTATAATAGAAATTAGTAAAAATGGAGGATTTATAATGGAAGAGAATATAAAAAATAATAATAGCAAAATTAAATATCTATTTAGAATAAGTATCATTTTTGCAATATTATTTATAATATTTTTATTAACACAAGAAAAGATAATGAATGGAACTTATACAGTTTTAGCAAGTGAAAATGATTTTTGTTATTTATCAGATATACCTTATGATACTAAACAATCAAAACCAGGTTGGGGGAGTATACATATAAATGAAACAGATAGTGGATCAAATTTTTCTGTGAAAATAGAAGGTGCTTTTTATAGTTTCGAAAAAGGTATATGGGCACATGCAAGTTCTACCATGGTATATGATTTAACCAATTATCAAGGCTATGACTATTTTACTGCATATATGGGAGTAAATAGCAGTTCTGGAAACAATGGTAATGGTGTTAAATTCTATGTATATACATCAACAGATGGAAAAAATTGGGATTTAAAAACAGAAGCTAATCCACCTGCAATTAAATCTTCTAACAATGCAATACCTGTCAAAATAGACATTAGAGGAGTAAAACTTTTAAAATTAGTAGCAAATGACAATGGTTCAAATGGAAATGACCATTCTGTTTATGTAGATGCTAAATTAATTAAAGAAACATATAAAGAGCCAGGAGAAGAATTAGTTCCATCAATTGACGAATTAGATAATAAAATCAAAACAGAATTTGCAAATGCAGAATTAACAAATCCTGAATATGAATTAACACTTCTTAAAAGAGAACTAATTAATAGAGTGGGTAATTATGCTTTAAAAAGATTTTTAGGTGAAAGTGAGCAAAATACTAACACATATGTATGGTTAACAAGTAACTTAGATGTTCTAAGATTATATATACTAGGGGGAACACCAGAAGGTGGAAGTTATTATAATTCATTAACACAACTTTCTAGACTTTATGATGAATATAGTAATGACTTTACAAATAGTAAAAGAATACAAAATGACTGGTGTCCAGCAAATATGACCAAAGGTGATTTGTATAAAAAAATGGCAATTTCACTTTCTTTAACACATTCACAAAGAGTTGGCTTATGGATGCAATCAGGTGCAACAGAAAATCAATCAGACGCTCTTAAACGTTATGCAATATATAAATATATGTATGAAAATGGAAAGCTTAATGCATTAGGAGGAAATTGGGATATAACAAAATGGTTTGAATCTCTACAAGTTGAAGAGATGCGTTTTGTTATGAATAATGCTATAGATGACGAAGAAATTCTATGGTTAAATGCATATGTTCAAGATAAATTAGATCAATATAAACAAACAAAATACATAACACCTCACCCATATATGGCTTATGTATGGCCAAATTATGGTAATGCAATTTATTATGCAGAAGAAAATAAAAGTTATTTTAATGAATTATTTGCAGTAAACAAAAAAGATGATAATGCGGGTAACGAATTAAGTGGAGAAAATGCTGGCAAGGTAGGTTTATTTGATACAGAATTTACTATACCTGGAGGTAAAAATAATCAAACTTATACATTTAAGGTAACAAGAGGTACTCCAGATTATAAACTATATAAAGTATGGATGAATTTCAGAAACAAATTTGGAACTGGAGCAGTTTGTGGAGGTATATCAAAATCAGGTTCAAATATTCGTACAACACATGGAATACCTGCAACAGTTATTGGTCAACCAGGACACGCAGCCCTTTTATATTATACAAAAAATACACAAGGAAAAGGTTATTGGGGAATTGATAATGACGTAAGTGGATGGACGTTATCAGAAAAAGGCGAAAGAATGTTACTAGGTTGGGGAAACGCTAGTTACAGTAGAGGTTATTCTGTAGTATATACAGTATTAGCACAAGAAGCAATAAATGACTATGAAAATTTGGTAAAGTGTGAAGAAGAAGTCATGCGTGCAAAAGTATATGAAGGAAATTTAGCAAAGCAAGAAGAGATATATAGGAAAGCTTTACAAATACAACCTATAAACATTGATGCGTGGGTTGGTTTAATTAATGTATACAATGCAAGTGAAAACAAAACAGAAAACGATTATTATAATTTAGCAGAAGAATTAGCAGAAAAGTTAAAATGTTTCCCATTACCAATGCAACATTTAACAAATTTAATAAAACCAAAATTAACAAGTGTAGAAAATATATATAAATTTACACTTTTACAAACAAGAATTTTAACAGAAGGAAGTACACTTCCTAATACTTCAACTGAGGTACTTCAACCATCAGTTACAAGAACAGAAGCAAACTATCTATTAGGAAAACTAGATAAAACAATAGCTACATTCTCATTTGATGGAGTAGAAGCAGGAAAAATTGTATTATCAAATCGTTTCGATGGAAATGGTATTCGTTGGGATTATAGTTTAGATGGAAAACAAACTTGGAATGAAGTTTCATTTACTGCTGAAGAAGAACATAAATTAAAGTTAACACCACAACAGATAAGTAGTATTACAGCTGAAAATGACATATATGTCCATATTGTTGGAGTAAACTATGATGAAGAAAATTTATACAAAATAGATATTACAGAAGGAGCAATTCCAGCAACCTTATTTGCTAGTGACTTAGAAAATCGTATAGTAGGAGTTAACTTAGGTATTGAATGGCGTTATTCAGAAAAAGATAAATGGACTTTATATAGTGTAAGTTCTCCAGATTTAACAGGAGATAAAACTATACAAATAAGACAAAGTGCAACAGGAACACAATTAACAAGTCCAGTAGCAACATATAATTTTACTAAAGACAATCAACCAGAAACAAGAAAATATATACCAGTATCTCACTTAACAATAGAGGGAGTTTCTAGTGAAGCTACTGCTCAAGGAAGACATGCAAGAAATGCCATAGATGCAAACTATAATACTAATTGGCACTCAGCATGGAATGGATCAGACACAGAACGTTACATTATTATTAAATTAGATCAATCAGTTTATCTATCAGCAGTAGAATATGTACCTGGTGGTGGAGGAAATGGAAAAATCTTAGATGGTACAATTTATGGTAGTATGGATGGTGAAAATTGGGAAGAATTAAAAAATCTAAAAAATCTAACATATACTAACCAAGCAAATACAAATCAAGATGCAATAACAAATACTAAAGGATTTGAAATTGACGAACCAAAAGAAGTTCAATATGTTAAAATAGTGGCAGACCGTGCATCTAATGGTAACTGGTTTACTGCAAGAGCATTTAACTTCTATCAAGACATAACCAAAAATCCTCATCCTACAGCAGGAATTGCATATAGTACTACAGAACCAACAAATGGTATGGTAGTAGCAAGACTTGTAAATCCAAGTACAAATATAACAATTACAAAACCTAGTGATGGAAGTGACACATATATATTTACTGAAAATGGAGAATTTACATTTGAATTTGAAGATGAAAAAGGAAATAAAGGTTCAGCTGTAGCAAAAGTAAATTGGATAGATAAAGACATTCCATCAGCTGATATAGATTATGATATAGATGACCATAAAAAATTAGTTATTTTATTAGATGGAATTAGTGAAGACGTATACTTATTAGATAAAGATAATAACAAAATAAACTTTATAGAAGTAGAAAATGGAAAAGTAAAAAATATCTCATATTTAGACTCATCTAACAATGTATATAAAGTAGTTGAAGTAGATGAAAATGGAGCTATCAGAAAAATTACATATAAGAACACAACTGGTAAAGTATCATCTGTTGCAACGTATGTAACAACAATGGAAAATGGAGCAGTTAGTGGAGAAGAATATTTTGATAAAGAAGGTAACAGTGTAACAGTAACTGATTCAGAAAAAGAAACTTTAAGACAATTACAACAAGCTATGACAAATCCATTAGAATATACATTTGAAGAAAGTGGAGAATATGAATTTAAAATGCTTGATAAAGCAAGTAACATAGCATATAAAAGCATAAAAGCAGATTATACAGAGGGCAAAACTACAATTATAGCAAGTGATATTACTTATGATATTACAAAATTAACAAATACAAATGTTGTAGCAACTATTAAACCATATATAGTTGATACAGAAGGTAAAACTGTAGAGGTTGAAATGGTTAATAACAATAAAAACAAACAATATACTTTTGAGAAAAATGGAGAATTTGAATTTGAATATAAAGACTCTGCAGATAGTAACAATTGGAATGTAAAAAAACACAAAGCAAAAGTAAGTTGGATTGATAAAATTGCTCCAACTGCAGAAATTAGTTACAGCACCAAAGAGCCTACAGACAAAGTAGTAGTAAAATTAGTAAATGAAAGTGAAACAATAATAGTTACAAATAATGGTACTAGTAGGGAATACACGTTTACAGAAAATGGAGAATTCAAATTTGAATTCCAAGACCTTGCAGGAAATACAGGAACAGCAGTAGCTAAAGTTGATTGGATTGATAAAGATATATCAATAAAATCAGATAAATATAAAATAGAAAAAGAATATATTTCAAAAATTGATCCAAAAACAACAATAAGTAAATTCAAGCAAAATGTAGAAACTGAGCAAGAACTAACATTTGTTGATAAAGATGGAAATACATTAAAAGATAGTAGCATTATAAAAACAGGTACAAAATTAAAAGTAGGAGATGTAGAATATACATTAGTAGTAACAGGAGACATAAATGGAGATGGAGAAGTTACAATTACAGATTTAGCAAAAGTAAAATTACACTATATCGAAAAGGAACTGTTAACAGGAGCAGAACTAAAAGCAGCAGACATGGATTATAATGGAGAAATAACAGTAACTGATATTGCAAAAATAAAATCAATACTAATAGGGAAAAAATAAAATAAATTCAGGCAGACTTTAAAGTCTGCCTGAATTTATTTTACTATTCTTCTATTTAGCATATTTTGGAAATCATCTTATATGTCTAATTCTAAGTAGATACATTTAATTTTAATTTATCTAGTACATCTTCAAGTTCCTTTTGATTATCTTCATGATTTTCTTCTGATGAAATTCCTATTAAATATACCACATAATTATTTTTATTATCAAATGTAACTGTAGATAGATAATAATAATTTTTAGTATCATTATATTTTCCTTCACAGAAATGAGTAGTAATTGTCTTACCATCTTCATATCTATAATCTGTTTTTATCAACTTAAAATCATCACGAGTTTGTTCTAGTTGTATTTGTTGAAAATTCAAAATTTCTTCTGCATTTTCTTCTGTATCATCGTACAAGAAGATACCAATATTAAGATTTCTATTATTTGTAAAATACATATCATAATTTCCAAGATTAACATCATTATAATTGTTTGGTACAGTAATACAAATAACATTATCATTACTTATATATTGTTTATAGTTAGTTTTATTGAATGAAATGTTAAATATAATAATTACTAATAAAATATACAATAAAACACTTATTATAATATAAAATATATTTTTGATTTTTGATTTATTATCTT
>CAMUHU010000042.1 GCA_947088765.1 uncultured Clostridium sp.
ACGGTATTTAATTTGTTTGAATTGATACAATGGGGATTTGGAAGCTGGTGGATAAGCTATCTGTACGTGTGGCCGCTGCTGTGCTTAAGCGTTCTGCTGCTTAAGAAGCTGGTAAAAGAAGAATTTCTCATTTTTCTTATCTTTCTTACATACATATAAATTCTGTCCTAAAATAGTCTTACTTTTAAAGCAACTATTATTTTCTATAAATTCTTTTGGCAAATAATGTTCTACTTCAAAATAATTATTTGCTATATCTTCATTAATTTTCTGTACATAATTATTTAATCTTTCTGGAACTGGTAAGAGTAATGCATAGCATTCATAATCATTTCTTTTCTTGAATATTCCTGTGTTTTTATTATCTTCATGTAAATCCTTAAAATTCTTACATCCCTTATATTTTTCTACTCCTTCTCTATCATAGTCAAATAATCCAATTATTGGCTTCTCTATATAGCCTAGATTGACACAATTAATAAGTCCAGCTACTCCTCCACTACCTTCCTGCCAACATAGTTCAAAATTTGCATTTGTATCAAATTTTTCATGTATATTACTTTGGTTAAATTCAATATTATTTAGTTTTAAATATGCAATTTTGTATATTTCAGTATAGTAATCCTCTACAACAACTAAAGGTTTTAAACTATTTTTCAACTTTTCAAGTTCTAAATTTTTCTTTTCTAATTCTCTTATACGTTCTCTTTGATTAGTTATTTTATTGTAAAATTCTTTATTAGCAATCTTAAGCTCAGTATATTCTTCCTTTTGAACTTGCAATATTTTAGGTGAATCATCATCTTGTTTAAATAACTCATAAAATGATGCATATTCTGGTGCAAGTGAAATTGTTGCAGGTGAATGTGTAGTCATAATAACCATAACACCTTTTTTTATAAAATATTCTTCTAATACTCTAAATAATGCTTCTACCAAGGAGGGATTAAGTGTATTATCAAATTCATCTAATAGTAATAATTTTTCTATTGGTCTGCGCTTTTCATTTAATAAAGCAAATGTTAAACTAATGATAGATTTTTCTCCATCTGATAAATCTGATAATAATCGTGGGGATTTTGTATTTATTTCATTTCTAGAATTAACTGAAAATAAATTTGGTGCTTCTTTAAAATTAGGTGTTTCAAATTCATAGTCCTTTTTAAATCTATAGTTAAATTTCAAGCTTTCAAATATTTCATTCAAAATTGTCCACGGAGCATTTTTTATATACTCTTCATTATTGAATCCTCCATTTAACATTCCAAGACGTGCTTTTTCATCATGTCTTTTAACTGCAAAATCATAAAATATTTCATTAATTTTATTCAAAAATAAGTCATCTTCCTCCCAAACAAAGGTATTCGGCAATATATTTTTAAATTGTTCTTCTGTAACTTCAATCTTTGTATTATTTGGCATAGAAATATCAAATTTAGGGATAGAAAAACATCCTTCGTTAGAAAGTGCTTCTTCAATTAACTTTTTTGATTTACTAAAATTTTTAGAATTTGTATTCCAAAGATTTTCATTTGAATAATATTTCCATCCTTGTTCTTTGTGCCATAAAGTATTTTTAGGTTCAGGTAATCTTATATTCTCAATTTTTATGTTGTCTTTAAAACTACGTCTAAATATGTCTATGTTATTTATAGCTTTTCCATCTATTGAAATATTGCATTTTATCTTATTTTTTTCTACTTGTTTTTCCTCAAAATCTGTAGAGCTCATAGTTAATATATCCATTAATTGAGTTTTTCCACTACCATTTATTCCAGATAATATAATTAAATTGCCCTTTAATGTTTGTTTAAAACTATTTTTAAATTGTTTATAATCTTGATTTAGTTCAATTGTTAATTCTTTCATTATTCCTCTTTTCTGATTCCACACCGTGGAACCACTCTATTTCTTATCTTCAAATTCTTCTTTTTGCTATTCTATTTCTCTTGCTAATTCTTCTTCGTTGGTAAATATAATTGATATTTTGATGCAAATAAATTCTTGTTATCATTAAGCACAGAATATTTTACTATTGTATCTTTTTTGTCTGAACATAGTATTATTCCTATTGTTGGATTATCATCTTCTGCTTTTATCTCATTATCGTAGTATCTAACATAAAAATCCATTTGTCCAATATCTTGATGTGTTAGCTTGTCTAATTTTAAATCAATTAAAACAAAACACTTCAATACATAGTTATAAAATACCAAATCTATGTAGAAGTTATCTCCATCTACATCAATTTTCCTTTGTCTTGCTACAAAAGAAAAACCTCGCCCAAGTTCTAATAAAAATTCTGAAATATGTTCAAGTAAATTAGATTCTAAATCCTTTTCCAAAAATCTCCTGTCCTTTATGTCTAAAAACTCTAAAACATAAGGATCTTTAATAAAGTCTTGTACTTTTTCTTTTTTCTCTAAAATATCTATTTCATTTTTTACTTCTGCTCTGGTATCTTCACTTGTTGATAATAGCCTTTCATAATAAAAACTGTTTATTTGTGTTTCTAATTGTCTAACACTCCAATTAGATTTTATTGTTTCTTCTAAATAAAAGTTTCTTTTATTTTCATCATCAATATTCATTATTAGACGATTATGGCTCCAACTTAATTGGTTACACAGTGTGTAACCACCTTTGTAAGTTAAATAAAATTTTTTCATTAATTTTAAATTAGGTACACTATAACCTTCTCCAAATTCTTGTGTTAACTTTTCTGAAAAAGATTTCAATATTTCTTAATTGTGTTCCTAATTTAACTGGTCTTTCTTCTGGAATTTCTTCCTTAATTGAAGTAATCCACTTTGGAACATTATTTGACTCTAACGAATATTCAAATACCTCTTTTACAGGTCTGTTGATAAATATTGTTAATTTATTTTCTCTCATTGCTCAATCCTCCTTAAATATAGTTTACTATCTCTTCAAATGTATCATATCCACTCTCGCTATTTATGTGTCCTGCATTTGGTATTAAAACTTGCTCTGTCGCAATTTTATCTGCAAATTCCTTTTCTACTTCATATTTTACATATGGATCATTATCTGAATAGAAACAAATAATCTCATTTGCATATTTCTTTGTATCTTCTAAATTATCAAAATACATTGTTTTATTAACTGTATCATATTCTTCATTTATTCCTAAATAATTGTTAAATCCACATACAAATATTAATTTTCTAACTTTTATTTTATTTTCAGTTAAAAATTTTGATATAAATACTGGTGCAATACTATGACCTATTATTGTAGTATTCTCATTAATTAAGCCTAGTTCTAAATAGTATTTAAGTAGTTTACTCCAATTTGCATAATTTTGATAACCTACTCCTATTGGAAATTGTGGTACATATACTTGTTTTCCATCTGATGATATAAAATCTTGTAACCAACTAAACCAATTTCCAAATGGATTTCCAAAACTTCCATGTATTATAAAATAATTATCTTTCATATTTAACACACCTTTCTATTGATTTTTATAAATCATCTTCTTCTATTAGCGGAATTATATCTATTGCTGGCTCTTCATAAGGATGAACCTCTCTTAATCTTTTTAGTACCTTTTTAACTATACTAATATCACATCTTGCTTCTAGTTTTTCTTCTTCTACAAATTCTAATTTATTTTTTTCTCCAATATATGGATTAGCAATGTCTGAAGGTTTAAAAGTTCCTATACACTTTGTATATATAGTACAATATGTATAGTTTCCTATAATCCCTGCACCCTCATTACAAATAGCATTTCTTACTTCTTCACTATTTTCAACTGGTACAGTTACTATAATTTTTACATTTTTAACATCAATATTCATTTTCTCTGATTTCCTTTCATTATTTTACTAACTTGTGTTGTTCTATTGACCACGCTGGAGAACAAGACATAGATATTTTGCAATATTTAGTATCATAATAATACTTTTCATTTGGTTCTATTAAAATAGAATCTCCTTCTGAAAATTCAATCTTTTCATTTTCAAAATTTAGTGTTCCACTCCCTTCAATAACATATATTAGTTCTTTACTTATAAGATTTATACCATATCATTCATCAGGATATCTTCCACTAATTGTTGCTATGCCTAAATCTATATCTTTATCCATAAATGAATATTCTAAAGTTTTACACTTATCACTATTTTTGCCTTTTAAAGCATCGTTATGTTTTATTACTTTCATTTTATCGTTTCTCCTTTAATAATTTAAAATTACATACTTTACTTATTTATATCATAAAATCAGTATAAAAACAATTATTTCCAGAAATTAATGTAAAAGAGATTGCCACTTCCCGAGTTTGCCACTTAAAATAACAAAAAGCAGGATATAATGTGTCCTGCTTTTATTGATAAATTGGTAATAATGAGCTATAAATCAAGTTTTGAAAATTTTGAAATTTATATACCTATTTTTATATACCTATATGAAAATTTTAATATTTGTTTTTATGTTTTTTAGTTCGCCCAATGTAAACAACTTTTTTGGAATATTTATATCAAATGCTTTAAGTATTATTTTTAAATCTTCATCTTCTACATTCATAAATCTATAGAATTCATTTGGCATTAAATCTACTTGCCACTTATTAAGTGCTTCTTGTATTCTATTTGCATTTATCCCTGTTGACCAATACATATCTTCTTTTATTTCTATTTGGTTAGAAACTATAATTTTCTTTTGTATTATTCGTAACAATATAAGTGAAATAAAACAAATTAAAAGGTGAGCTTCTATGTGTTCAGGGGTTCGAACATATAGATGTCTTGTTTCTAATGTGCTTTTCATAGTCCTAAACTGTTCTTCAATTTGAGTTAATCCATGATATTTATCTATAACTTCTTGTTCTTGCATATCTAATTCTGAAGTTACTATTTGGTAATATCCAAGACTTTTAGTATATGCGTTAATTTTATCATTATCTAACATTGGCTTTATTTCAGATGAATTTAATACCTCGCCAGTATTTTCATTTATATATTCCTTTTTGAGAAATTTTCGAATGCTTTTATTCTGTAAAGCTGTTAGTCTAAAATTTTCTGGTGTGTCTTGTAATTTTTTTATGAAATCTAAGAATGATTTATTTTCTTTTTCAGCTCGTTCTTGAAATTTTTTACTCCAATAAACAACAACTTTTTCTTCGATAGTATGTTTAACATTTCCTTCATCTTTAATTGTTCTTTTCACTATTCTAGACTTATATTTAAAATCATCACTAACCTTAATATAATTTGTATCATCATAGGTCCAATCACGTTCTTTTTGAGTACTTTTTAATAAACTTTTTGCTACTATATATCCATTTCCAGCCTGTAATAAATTTAATAAATTTCTATATTGAAAAATACCTCTATCTGAAATTAGAATAAATCTAGAAAATTCTAAATTATCTATATTATTTTTCAAAGCAGGTCTTAAAGTAAGATGGTCTAATGTATTTCCGAGGGAAAGTTTCTATAGAAATTGGTATGCCATTATCGTCCATAAATAGTCCCATTTGAACTATCGGTAATTTCCTTTCTTCTTTGCACACAACATTTTTTCTAATTCCTTTTTGAATTATATTTTCATTTTCGTCTAAAATATCTTCATCGGGATTTTCAATTTCAAAGTAAAAATTGGTTACATCGTAATAAATTATTTTTGGTGAACGATTGGCTTTTTTTACTAAATTAGTATTTATTCTTTTAATAATTTTATCTTTATTATTAAAGATAAAATCCAATGTATCATAAACGTTATCAGGATTGTAATTTTCCAAAATTGATTGATAGTAATTATCATTTTGTTTTATTGCCAAAGCTTTAGATGAAGGATTTAAAATCCTGCCAAAGATAAGAAGTTTTGCAAATCCATAAACATCATATTTAATTTTTGTAAATCCTTTGTAAGAGGAAAATAGATTTCTTAAGCCAATTTCTTCTAATAATCTTTCTAATAAAACATTAGAAAAAATTTTAGGATTTCCAAAGCAATCAGGGCTACCCTCTGCAATAGAAATTTTATGAATTATTGGGAGTTTATTATCATCACAATATTTTTCTAAAGATGAAATAATTGGATTACCAGCCTTAAAGGATTTTTTTAAACGGTCAATATATTCTGGTTTGCCATCATCAAACTTAGAGAGTGGACCAATATTATATACAACTTTTTTTTGAGCTGTTTTTATACCTTTAGAATTTGTAATTCGATTACTTTTTACTAGTCTAAGATAATCAATACCATTATTTTTAAAACATTCTACATACATAAATGTATCCTCCTTTGTATCGTACCATATACTTATATACCGACAAAGAAATTATAACAATAAAGTACAAAAAAAGCAAGTGTTTACTTGCAAAAATTTAAATATTTTTTTCTATTAAGTGGCAAACTCGGGAGGCTATACAAGAAAATTGATTAGAAATTAAATATATTGAATAAAAAAATTGATTTGACATATCCTAGAATATGTGTTATTATATTAATAACACATTCATACGAAGTCATATGTATTTCGTCGAGGTGTGTCTAGTCAACACATCTCATTTTTTATATACAAAAAGAAAAGGTGGGTTGTCGTCCCACCACAAAGATTATTCTTTGTTTTCTTGGCTTTCGTCATCATTATTCATACTAAGTATCAATAACACAATTAGTCGCCAGATTAATTCATACTGGGTCATACTGTATATCGCCTCCTTCCTACCTTGAGAAAGGCACATATAAATATATTATATAGATTAAATTTTGTCAAATTTAGTTATTAAATTCTATTTTGTAGAATTAATATAAAAAGGAAAATAGATGTTATCTTTCTACCACGACCGATACACATTTATTTTCCCCACAATAGACACTTAGAGTGACTATATTTATATTATAGTATAAAAACCTTTCACTTTTCAAGTGTTTATTAAAATAAATATAAGAAAGTTGAGGTATTTTTATTATGGAAAAAAAAGAAGAAATCAAAAAACAAAACAAGTTGGTAATGGCGAAGGCTCTCTTTATAAGAGTGAAAAACTAGGTTGTTGGATATATCAATATTATGATGTATCTGGTAAAAGACAAACTATGAAACAAAAGAAGAATGAAAGTCCTAAGGATTTTAAGATTAGAGTTACAGAAACAAAAAATAGCCTAAACAATGGTACTTACATTGATAAGAATGACATTAGTGTTTATGAATTAGGAAAAGAACTTGCTGATAACAAATTTAATAGAAACAAGGTTAATGAAGCAACTTATGGACGTGAATTACAAACATTAAATCATATTAAAAATCATAATATAGGTAATATTAATATTCAAAAAATAACATATAAACAACTACAAGATTTTATGGATAGCAAAAAAAATTACAAAAATACTTATATAAGTAAAATATACGAATTATTAGGCAGAATTTTTAAAGAGGCTATTAAACGAGATTATATCTTAAAAAAAACTATGGTAAATGTAGAAAAACCAAAGTCAGAGCAAATAGATGAAAAAGTAGAAGCATTATCTATTGATGAACAAAAGGCATTTTTAAAAATATTAGAAAAAGAAACCCGATACAAAGATATATTTACTATTGCACTGTACACTGGTATGAGAATGGGAGAAATATTAGCACTAAAAAAAGAAGATATTGATTTTAAAAATAAGGTTATACACATTAAAAGAACTCTTACAAAAACTCTGAATGGTCAAGCAAAATTAGGCGATACCACTAAAACATATAACTCTGTAAGAGATATACCTATTACCAATCTTATTGAAAGTTGTTTAAAACATGCAATATCTAATATGTTTTTCAATATCAATAATTTAATATTTGTACAAACTAATGGAAGACTATACCCAGTATCTGACTTAAACAGTAGGTTTAAAAGAATTTGCGTTAATGCAAATTTAGGTGTTGTTCCATATATAATAAAAAGAAAAAATAAAAAAGGTGAAATAAAAGAAATACATTCTAAAACAAGTACATATAATCAACATATGTTAAGACATACATACGCAACTAGGTGTATTGAGGCTGGAATACCTGCTGAGGTATTGCAAAAATTATTAGGTCACAAAGATATTCAAACTACAATAAATACTTATACAACTATTTTTGATAAATTTAAAAATGAACAAGTTGATAAGTACGTTGAATACATACAAAATATAAAATAAATTGCTACTGCATTACTATTGCATAAAAAAAGATAAAGATAAATCCTAGAACGTTGACATTGCAAACACTCTAGGATTTTTTAATTTGGTGGGCAGAGAAGGATTCGAACCTTCGTACTCGTATGAGAACAGATTTACAGTCTGCCGCCTTTAGCCACTCGGCCATCTGCCCAAGTATTGCTTCGCTTGAAACAACAGTGTTATTATAAACTTTTTTGATTTATCTGTCAATACCTATTTATAAAAAAAGTTGATTTTATTTATTTTTTATTATATAATTTCAATACAGTTTCAGTTTTATTATTACTTTTTACATTTTTGTGGATTTTAAAAGTATTTTAGAATACACTATAAATACTATATTGACCAACTATAAAAAGTTAATAGGAGGATTACAATGAAAGTTAAAGAAATTAGATTATTAGATGTAGATATTTTTCAAAATGATGAAAAAATTTTTTCTGGTAGAATTGAAGATGCTTATTCCCTATATGGAGATTTTTATACTAAAGAAATTCATTTTGAAGATGGAAAAATGTATATCACTATTTAACATTTGAAAGGAGTTTTATCATATATGAGTACTAATAAGAGTAATAATAAAAAAAATGATATATCAAATTTTCATATTCCTAGATGGAACGAACTTCCTAATCTAGATTTATATTTAGACCAAACTGTTACTTTGCTTGAAACTTATTTACAAAATTATATTGGTAATAAAGATGAAAAGATAATCACTAAGACTATGATAAATAATTATGTTAAGGCTGGTCTTTTAAAAGCACCTAAAAAGAAAAAGTATAAAAAATCACATATTGCTACTTTATTTGTTATTTGCACTTTGAAACAAATATATAGTATAAATGATATAAATGAACTTATTAATCTTGCAATTAAGACTACAAAGATAAATAATGCTTATGATGAATTTTGTATTGCTTTAGAAAAAGCTACCGCTTTAACTTTTGCTGGTAAACAGTATACTGATGATGATAATATGACAGAAGAAAAATATCTCTTGAAAAATGTCGTTCAATCTTTTGCAAATAAATTGTATGTTGAAAAAACATTTTTACATAAATAGATTATTTTATAAGGAAGAAGGATTTAATTATATGACTCGTGAAGATTCAATTAAACGTGTTGGTATTGTCGGAATTACTGGTAATATTTTTTTGCTTACTATAAAGTTTATAATTGGTTTTATTTGTCATAGTCAAGCTATGCTTGCTGATGCTGCAAATAGTGCTGGAGATATTTTTGCTTCTTTTATGACTACCATAGGAAATAGAATTGCTAAAGCACCTAAGGATAATGACCATAATTTTGGACATGGTAAAGCAGAATATTTATTTTCAATGTTTATAAGTATATCTATGGTATTTGTAGCTTTTAAGTTATTGTGGGATTCCGCTAATTCCCTTATTTTTGGCTCTAATTTCAATTTTTCTATATTTTTAATAGTTGTATGTATTATTACTATTATTGTAAAATTTTCTCTATTTCTCTATACTAGAAAATTATACAAATTACATGATAGTATTTTAATTAAATCAAGTATGCAGGATCATAAAAATGATTGTATTGTAACAATATGCACATTAGTATCTATTATATTTGGTTTATACGGAATATATTGGGTTGATGGAGTTGTTGGAATAGGAATTTCACTTTGGATATTCTACTCAGGAAGTATAATTTTCTTAGAATCATATAATGTTCTTATGGATACATCTGTTGATGAAACTACTAAGGATATGATTTTAGAGCTTTCACATACATATGATAATATAAAAGGTATTGAAGAAATAGCTTCTGCTCCTGTAGGATACAAATATATTGTTTTCATAACAATATGTGTAGATGGTAATATTTCTACATTTCAAAGTCATAAATTGGCTGACGATTTAGAAAATGATATAAAAAAGTTGGATAAGATTTATGATGCAATTGTTCATGTAAATCCAGTTTAATTATCTATTTAGCTGTACAATTTCTATAATATCAGCAATATATTGACTGATAACTGGTATATTTAAAGTAATTATCCTTTGAAGAATAATTATAATTATCGCTGTAACTATTGAAAATCCTATTCCTATCCCCACTCCTTTTGAAATACCCGATAAAAAATTTCTTAATATTAATTTTTTCCAACTACCTATTATCTCACTTAATTCTAATATCTTATTTTTTGTAAGATTATTATTTAAATTTTCTATATTATTCTCTAACCCTTTTAATAACTTTTCATTAAATTCCATTAAATCACCTATTATTAGGATTTACATTTTTTTGCAAATAATACCTCCCATACAAAAATGTACAGGAGGTATTATTTATTATTCATCTTCTATTGTATTATTTTCATCATTATTATTATTTTTGTCGTCTTTATTAGTGTCATTATTATTATTTTTGTCTTTTGCCTTTTCTTTAGCTTCTTCTTCTTTTAACGTTTCTAGTTGTTTAATTAAATCTTGTAATTTTGTAATGTCTTTTCCCATTTGTTCCCAATTTGTAATATTACTAGAATCATATAAATTATGATTTGCCTTTATAATTGAATTTATTAACTCATCTACTGTATCTGTATTTTCAACCTCAATTTCAACAGCTTTTTTTGAAGATAATAAATTTGTTAATGCTTCTTTTAAGTCATCACCTATTGCAACTTTAGTTCCTGAAGCTACTACTACTTTCTTTAATATTGGTGTACTTTGTGTCTCATTTAATGAAAGTTGGTATATTGGTACTACATATAATAATTTATTTTCTATTGGTACTATTATCATATTTTTAATTAATCTAGTACCTGTTACACTTAAAGTTGATATTTCACTTGAAATCGTCTTATTTTGGCTTAACATATTATTTAATTGTAATGGACCTAATGTATTACTATCTTGAGAAAATTTATACATTGTTAATTTTGTATCTGTTCCATTTGCTGTTCCAACTAAGTATGATGTTATACTCTGTTTTCCATGTAATGTATATGGTAATACAATACCTAATTGTTCTTTATCTGAGTCTGTAGTTTTTAAAAGTGTATAATATGGATACATACTTTCTCCAGCAGTTGTTGTAGTTGATGTTGAATACATTGCTGGTTCCCATATATCATCACCTCTATATAATATATCTGTTGATACATTATGATACATTCTTAATATATTTGATTGTATTGAATATAGTAATCTTGAATATA
Source organism: uncultured Clostridium sp. (assembly GCA_947088765.1). GTDB lineage: Bacteria > Bacillota > Clostridia > TANB77 > CAG-508 > CAKPSH01. Next base: position 11,378 of record CAMUHU010000042.1, read on the forward strand.
CAAATTGTCTTGATATATCTTCTGGAATTTCTGTTGCATCCTTAAATAATGTTGGATACATATTGTTATATGCCATTACTATTGGGTCTGTTCTATCTGTTAAATAAAAATCTATATTTCCATCATAAGCATTTATTAATACTTTTACAGAATTTCTTATATAGTTTAATGTATGTCTTCCACCGTTTTGTTCAATAGTAGTTGATTGAGAATATGGATATTGATTAGATATTGTATATGCATCTAATACCCAAACTAAATCGCCTGAATCTGTTATTAATAAATATGGTTCATCATCATATAGTAAATGTGGCATAACTTTTTGTGCTCTTCCTACTATATTTCTATTTATTAAGATTGAACTATCACTGCTTTCAAATACTAGTTTTGGCTTTTTTTGCTTAATTCCTAAAATTAACCTATCTAAAAATTCAGCTTTTAGTCCTCCATCTCCTTCATATTTTGTTTGTGCGTTTTGTGTTGAATTTATTGGATAATCAACTTCTTTATAATTATTATTTATAACTACTGTATCATTTGTTCTTAGCCCATAATATATTCTTGGTTGTTTTATTTTATTTGTATCATTAAAATCATTTGATAAGTATAATAAATTTCCACTTTCATCTACTTCTGAAGCTGATGTAACAACTGCTCCATATCCATGTGTATATTCATATGTTTTGTTATTATCTGTTCTACTTTCATTTGATATTTCTCTTGCTGAAACATATGCTAATTTTGAATCATACAGATTTGGTCTTGTATAATTATAAAGATAATATCCAGTTTTATCTTGCTTTTCTGTTAAAGTTGATAATACAATTTCGGAATTTACAATTGGTATATTTTCAATTACATTATGATATTTGTTTGCTTCCTCAGATGACAAAGTATCTGTATTTTCTATATTTATATCTTCTACATTAATATTATATGCTGTTTTTGTAAATTCAATATTTTTTGATATATATTCTTTTTGTTTATCTAATTCATTTTGTTTTACATATACAACTTGATATCCTAGCATTACAATAAACATTACTACTAAATATGCTGGTACAGATAATAAGCTAACTATTATTTTTCTTGACTGTTTTCTATTAAATGCTCTTATAGCCATGTATACCGCTATTACCATTACAATAGCTAATATTCTATATCCCCATACCTCTATATATCTTTCTGTTAGTCCTGCACCACTTATTAGTGTTCCTTCTTTATCATTTAAGTTTAAGAAACTATTAAATATAATTCCTTGTGTTTTTACAATAACTAACATAGCTATACCAATTATAATTATCATTGCATATGTTAATAATTGCTTAATAAATGAACTTCCCCTTAACATTTTTCCATCAATTGATTCGAAAAATATATTAAATGATATTATATAATATATTCCTGTATAAATGGCTAATCCTATAAATAAAACTATAAAATAGTATAATATCATTTCTATAAATGGTTTTTGGAACATATAAAAGCTAACATCTGAATTAAATATTGGGTCTGTTATGTTAAATTGTGTTGCATTAATAACTGTCATTGTTGTTTTTAATAGCCAACCTGATGTAAGTATTGATACAATTAATGCTATTATAAAAGCTATACTTTTATTTGCAAGTTTTGGTAATTGTTTTCCCTCTTGTAAGAAAAACCTTTTTAATCCTCTTTTTATAATAATATTTGTTATGAAGACACTTATGAATATAACAACAAAATTAGCTAATGCTATATATTTTAAATATGTGTTATTTTGATTATATACGTCTAGATATTCCTCACCTATTTCTGATATCTCAAGGAATTGGGCTCTATAATTTACATATGAGTATATTGCAAAAATAATAGTTACAATTAATACTAAAATTAATTTCCATTTTCCCTTTTTCTTTTTAGGACTTTTTTCTTTTTCTATAACTTCTGCTTCCATTTCTTCTTTCTCCATATTAAACTCCCTTCTCTATTCTTATTGTTCGGAAATAATTGTTCTTTAGCTTTATATTATGGCTTTGGCGAAATCTTCTGCACTAAACCTCTCCATATCCTCTATCTGCTCTCCAATTCCAATAAACTTAACTGGTATCTTATTCTCATTAACAATTCCAAGTACTACTCCACCTTTTGCAGTTCCATCTAACTTAGTTAAAACAATTCCTGTCAATGGTGTAGTTTCTTTAAATGCTTTTACTTGTTGAATGGCATTTTGACCAGTAGTTGCATCTAAAACTAATAAAACCTCTTTTGTTGCTTCTGGTAATTCCTTTTCTACCACTTTTTCTATTTTAAGTAGCTCGTCCATTAAATATTTCTTATTATGAAGCCTGCCTGCTGTATCACATATTAGAACATCTGCATTATTAGCCTTTGCTGTCTTTATTGCATCAAAAATTACAGATGCTGGGTCTGTTCCTTCATTTCTTTTTATAATATCACAGTTTGCCCTATTTGCCCATATTTCAAGTTGTTCTACTGCTGCTGCTCTAAAGGTATCTGCTGCTGCAATTACTACTTTTTTTCCTTCTTTTTTTAGATTATTAGCAATTTTTCCTATTGATGTTGTTTTTCCAACTCCATTTACTCCTACTACTAATATTACTGATGGTTTAGTTTCTAGTTTTAATTCATTATCATTTTCCGACAAAATTTTTACCATTTCTTCTCTTAATGCTTCTTTTACCATTTCTGCGTCTTTAATGTTTTCTTTTTTTATTCTATCTCTTAGTTTTGCTACTATGTCTGTGGATGTCTCAATTCCTATATCTGACATTATTAATATTTCTTCTAATTCTTCTAGTAAATCCTCATCTACTTTTCTGAAAGTGCTAAACACATTATTCATTTTACTATCAAAAGAAGATTTTGTTTTACTTAATCCTTGTTTTAATTTATCAAAAAATCCCATGTATAGTCTCATTCCTTTTATTTATATTGTAGCAATTATACTACACAACTCGCTTTTTGTCTAGCTTATATGGATATTTTCATAATTTTGAACTCTAATTTTGTTTATAAAATTTAAAAATATCTTTTAAATTTATCTTTGAGCCATAATTTAATATTGCATTTGAATATATCTTAATTGAAATTCTTGCAATTATTATTATTGTTAATATTAATACTAATATAGATAAAATGATTTCTTTTGCTGTTGCTATTCCCATCATAATTCTAAATGGCATACAAAATGCTGATGATAATGGAAAAATTGAAGCAAATACGTTTAAATCACTTGTTGGATTCATCATAGTGAAATATGCTAAATAAAATCCTATTACTGCAAGAATTGCAACAGGTGAATTTGCTGATTGCACATCTTCTGGTTTACTTACTGTTGAACCTGTTAATGCATACATTAAAGCATAAGCAAAATATCCCAATAAGAAATATACTAATGTCATAATTAATAAAAACGGAGTTAAGTTTTCAATACTAACTATTTTATCTAGTATACCTTGCTCTAAAAATAGATTATTAGATATTAGTGCTATTATTATCATTGCAAATACTTGTATTAATCCTACAATTCCTATTCCTACTGTTTTTCCTAATACTATTGTTCTTGGATTTGTTGATGTAACTAATGTTTCTATTATCTTTGATGTTTTTTCTGTTGTTATTGATGTAGA
>CAMUHU010000043.1 GCA_947088765.1 uncultured Clostridium sp.
TGGTGTGAGAGGGGATGAAAAATTTTATTATTAAAATTTTCTACTCTACTCGATTAATAGGAAAGTTATCCTAATGCCACCATAAGTAAAAACAGATGTTTATAAAATATAGATAAAATTAGTATATTATGATATATTCTAAAGTACCTTTCGCCAAAAGGTAGAAGGGAGGATAGTACATATTAATGACGTGCTAGACGTACTAAAGCTTATATTGATTTACTTAATTGTAAAACATTTAAGCAGATAGTATAGGAAAAGACTAGGAGAGCTTTGGTAGGCTCCTAGTCTTTTTTATACATATTACTAAACGTGCTTCATAGTAATTATTATAATTATAATAGCACATATTTCAATATATGTCAAATACAAAATTTTATTTATTAACAAAATTATACAAATCCTTATCCAAAAGATCTCTAATTCTGCCAGGAGTCTTAGGGTCAGTAGCCTTTAGAGATTCTTCAATAAACTCAGGGTGAGCAATTAGAAAATCTCTCATAGTCTCATAAGGATCATCAATAAATTTCTTCAACATCTCTAAAGAAGCCTCATTTATAATACCTAAATCGCAAGCTCTTTCAAAAAGATTAACATCAACACTAATCAAAGAAATAGCCTTAATATTCTCATTAGCTAAAAGTTCAGTTCCACCTTGTTTACGATCAACAATATAACAAGTAGCAACTATTTCTCCACCTAAATCACGTACAGCAGGAATCCAAAAACGAGTAAAACTAGAAGCGGAAGTTACTAAATCAGTAATATGTAAGACTTTTTTATGAGACAAATCTGAAAGTTTCTCTGTACTAGAAAAATCATAATTACTTATAAGAGTTTCATGATCTTTAAAAATAGTTACATGAGGTTTTTTTAGTAAATAAGCAATAATATTAGAAAAGAACCAATCTCTTCTTTCACCTCCAGAAATATAATCAATCTCATCAATATTAACACTATTATTAATAGAATCAATCATAATATTAATAACATTCTTAAAAATTTCATTAGATTCATATTGTTCAAGAACTCTATCAAAAACCTTTTTTGGCAAAACCATTCTATCAGAAAGTAAACCATCAATAATAGAAAGTAAATCAGAAGAAGCCTGTTTACCACCATAAACATATTGAGTATTTACAAAATAAGGAGAAATTAAACCAGAAGTAAGGAAAAAAGGTTTATTCTCTGGGCAAACCTCAACTGCACTTGTTTTAAATAAATATGATACTAAATCATTCATAAACTAACCTCCAAAATTAAATATTTTATATCATGTAATTCTTTTTTTCGATTATATCATCAAAAATCAGATAAATCAACAAAAACATATAAAATATACTATAGAAACACAAATTTAAACGTCCCCTTGTCTCAGAAAAAATAGTTGAAATAGAATATAAAATAATATATAATAAACAAAAATGAAGGAAAATGAGAAAGGAATGATATTATAAATGAAGGAACAATTTATCGAACTATTAAAAATAACCAATAGAGAAGGAATAGAGAACCTAATAAACTTTCTAGAAAAAACAGACTTTTTTGAAGCACCAGCAAGCACAAGATTTCATGGAGACTACAAAGGCGGACTAGTAGAACACAGTATAAAAGTATATGAAATATTCAAAGAAAAGGTAAAAAATGCAAGTATAGAAATAGATGTACCAGAAGACACAATAATAATATCAGCATTATTACATGATATCTGTAAAGCTAACTTTTATAAAGTAGACTATAGAAATGCCAAAAACGAATTAGGAGTATGGGAAAAAGTGCCATATTATACAGTAGATGACCAAATACCATATGGGCATGGAGAAAAATCTGTAATGATGATTACAGAATATATAAAATTAACGCCAGAGGAAAAATATTCTATTCGTTGGCATATGGGATTTACAGAACCAAAAGAAGTATACTCTACCATAGGAGCAGCCTACAAAAAATATCCATTAGCACTATTACTATTTGAAGCAGACCTAGAAGCAACATATTTTTTTAATATTTAATACAAGCTTCTTAAATATATTGACGAAACACATATAATATTGTAAAATATTAATGAAAATAGAGTAAGAAATAATTAGTTAAGACTCATTAAACGGGAAGTTGTTAATGAGGCAAAGATAAAATCTGCTTAGTTATTTCTGCATTCCGCTATAAAAAAGAGAAATAATATTTATATATAAATCTCCTTTTTTGGAAACTCTAGTTTTATAAGAAAGGGGAAATTTTTTTATGTCAAAAACAAAGAAAATGATTTTATCAGCACTATTTATAGCACTTGGAATAGTGCTATCAAGATTTTTAGGATTTAGAGTAGTAAACCTATCATTTAGTTTTGGATTTGTACCATTAATGTTATCAGCAATATGGTTAGGACCTAAATATTCAACTGTTATAGGAGGACTTGTAGATTTAATTGGAGCATTACTTTTTCCAGTAGGTTCATACTTTGTAGGATACACAATAGATTCTATGTTAAATGGGCTAATTTATGGATTAATACTATATCAAAAACCAGGAGAAGAAAGAAGTACAAAAGAATTCATAATAAGATTACTAATCGCTACCTTCATAGTATCTGTAGTATGTAATCTATTTTTATCATCACTATGGTCATACCTTGTATATGGAAAAGCATATTTAGTTGCATTATCAGCAAAACTACCACTAGAAGCAATAAGATACCCTGTAAAAATAGTAACAATATTAGTTCTTGCCAAAATATTAACACCACTAAAAAACAAATACCTAATAGAAGAATAAAAAAGAGAAAGACAATGTGCCATTATTTCAAAAATATAGAGATAATGTAGGGGCGATTAGCAATCGCCCGTAGAAATAGTAGAGGGGCGAGCACTGCTCAACTGTTTTAAAGGAGAAAACCAAATAAAAATGATAGAATTAAAAGACGTTAATTTCAAATATAAAAATGGAGACATGGTATTAAAAGACATAAACCTAAAAATCCAAGAAAAAGAATTTATAACAATAATTGGAAAGAATGGTTCTGGAAAATCAACACTATTAAAACTTATAGGTGGAATCACAAAACCCACCAAAGGACAAGCCATGGTAGATGATATTGATTTTAGCTGTAAAAAGAATTTTATGGACATAAGGAAAAAGGTAGGAATTGTATTTCAAAACCCAGAAAATCAGATAATATTTAACAATGTACATGATGACATTGCATTTGGAATAAAAAATCTAGGCTTAGATAACGTAGAAAATAGAATAAAACAAGCGCTAAAAACAGTAAATATGGAAGAACATGAAAAAGCAGAGGCATATGATTTATCTATGGGACAAAAACAAAGAATAACTATTGCAAGTGTATTAAGTATGGGAACAAAATATTTAGTAATGGACGAACCAACTGCAATGCTAGACTCAGAAGGAAAAGAAACGGTATATGAAATAGTAAAAAAATTAAAAACAGAAGGATATACCATAATTTATGCAACAAATGTAATGGACGAGATATTATATTCAGACAGAGTAATTGTAATGGAAAAAGGAAGAATAGTAAAAGAATTTAAAGCAAGTGAGATATTAGACAATATAGAAGATTTAAGAAAAAGAAACTTACAAATACCACCTAAGATTCAAACTTTATTAAAATTACAAGAAAAAGGAATAAACGTTAAATTAGAGGATTTGATTTAAAATGAAAGATGTAATAAAATTCATACTATTTATTCTGTACACAGTGCTAATATTTTTTATAACAGATTATAGAATAATTGGAGCAATATTTATATTAAACTTAATACTAATGTTAATAGGAAAAATAAATGTAAAATCTGCAATAAGAAACATAATAAAACTATTGCCATTTATAATATTTGTTATGTTAATAAATATAATATTGATGTCAAAGGAAAAAGCAATATTAATAGGAATAAGATTAGTACTTGTATGTAACTTTACATATACCTTCACACGAAATTTTACACCACAGCAATTATCAAACTCAATTGAAAAAATATTAACACCATTAAAGATATTTAAAATAAACACAAGAGATATAGGAATAATGATAAGCATAGCGGTGGCATTTGTTCCAATATTAAGAGATGAAGGAAATAAAATAAAAGCCTCGCTAAAATCAAAAGGATTTAATGTAAATGGAATTATTATGATAAAAAATATAAACTTAATATTAGTGCCATTAATAGTCTCAATATTAAAAAGAGTACAGCATATAGAAAACGCCTTTAAGTCAAAGGGATATATATCAGAATAAAAAAATGGATAGGCATTTAAAAGCCCATCCAATTACTTTACTTTTTTTCAGTAGGAATTACAATATTCTTTTTATTATCAGAATCCTCAATTTTTTTATTTATATTAACATGACCATATACAGGAGATATTTCTAAAGTACCATCTCCTGAAACAATTTCATAATCTTTTTTATCAAATTCATCCTCCATAAAGGCCTCCAATCAAGCAATATATGCTTTAATAAATATTTATATTCAATTAATTTTATGTTACCATAAGTATTCAAAAAAAGCAATAAAAAACATAAAATTAATTGAAAAAATCATAGTATTATGGTATTATATTATTACAATTCAGAGCCTATAATTATAGAGAATATTATAAGGGCGCCCTTTGGGCGTCCGTGAAATTGTATAATCAGATTAAAAATAACATAGGAAATATAAAATAAAGAAGGTGAGAAAGTGAAGCAAGAAAAATCATGTGGAGCCATAATACTAAAAGAACAAGATAAAGAACAAAAAGTATTATTATTAAAACACAATGCTGGACATTGGGCTTTTGCAAAAGGTCATGTTGAAGGAAATGAGACAGAAGAACAAACAGCATTAAGAGAAATAAAAGAAGAAACAAGCTTAAATGTTAAACTAGACACTAACTTTAGAACAACAGTAACATATTCACCTATGGAAGACGTAGAAAAAGAAGTGGTTTATTTTTTAGCATATAAAATAGACGGAAATGAAACCCCACAATTAGAAGAAATATCACAAATACAATGGCTAAACTTAGAAGAAGCAAAGAATACAGTAACATATGAGAAAGACAAAGAAATTTTACAGAAAGTAGAAAAATATTTAAAAGAAAGGAAATGATAAAAATGGAAAGAAAAAGAGGATTTGAAATAGCAAAAGGATTTGAAGAAAAGAACATCAATTTACCTGTCAGAAAAACTAAATACTCAGCAGGATATGATATAGAAGCAGCAGAAGACTGTGTAATACCACCATTTAAAAGAGGTGACAAACCATTTTTAGTAAAAACTGGACTAAAAGCATATATGCAGGAAGATGAATACCTAAAACTATGTAATAGAAGTTCTAATCCAGGAAAAAAAGGTTTAATTTTAGCAAATAGTATAGGAGTTGTAGATGCGGATTATTATGGAAATCCAGACAATGATGGACACATCATGTTTGCATTTTTCAATGTAAAAGACGAAGAAACAATAGTAAAAAAGGGAGATTGCATAGGTCAAGCAATATTTGAAAAATTTTTAGTAACAGACGATGATATTGCAGATGGAGAAAGAACAGGTGGTTTTGGTTCAACAAATAAATAAACGAATTTTAAGAATTGCTAAGCGATGGAAATCGCAAAGCAATTCTAATAATCCGCATAATTATCTTCTACAGAAAGTTATCATACTATGATAACTTTCCTAGAATATAAATAAAAAACAATAGAGGAATGTTATGGAAAATTATTATGAAATATTAGAAGTAAGCCCAAGAGCCTCAAAAGAAATAATAGATAAAGCATATAAAACATTAGCAAAAAAATATCATCCAGACGCTAACTCTGTAGAGAAAAAGCAATGGGCCGAGGAAAAATTTAAGAAAATCAATGAAGCATATGAAATTCTTTCTGACGAAGAAAAAAGAGAAGAATATGACAGAGAACTAAAAAAGCAAGAGCAACAACAGCTAATTGAAAATGAAGATATTAAAATGAGATATGAAAAATTATATGAACAAAATCAGATATTGAGAAATGAGTTAGCAAATTTAACATCAAATCATTCAAATAATGCAGGTATGTCTATTAACAATATAGATTATAATAATATACAAGAGCAAATTAACCAGAGAGTTACACAATCAGTGAATAAAGCGTATTATGACGCATATATACAAAGAATGAGAGACTATGGATATAGAATTTATCGTAAAAAAACTCTAAAAGAAAGAATGAAAGATTTACTTAGTATTATACTTACTGTAATAGTAATTTTAATAATAATATTCATTTTATGGCAGATACCTCCTGTTAGGAATTACATTGAAACAAATAAAATCTTTCAAGCATTTAAAAATGCCTTCTTTAAATAATGAAAAATGGGATGGCTTTTCTTTCTATACGTCCTCTTTTCCATTTGACAAAACATGAAAATTAGTGTAAAATAATGGATATTATATAAGGAGGATTTTATGCCGAATGATAAAAAAGCAATAGAAAACATTTTAATAAAAAACAGAATATACATAGCAATTATAGCAATAATATTAATTATTTTATGTATTCAAAATATATATTTTATAATTCCATCAATAATAGTATTTACAATAATCATAATATATACATATTGGACTGATAATAAAAAGACAACACAAATAACCAAACATATAGAAGAATTAACATTTAGTATAGACTCAACAGCCAAAAATACATTAATCAATTCGCCATTTCCACTTGCAATAATAGAAACAGATGGAAATATAGTTTGGAAAAGTATAAGTTTTGTAAATGAATTCGGAGATATAGACATTAAAAATATTTTAGACAATTTAGCAAAAGAGGCAAAATTACAAGTTGAAAATAATGATACAAAATCAATAGACATGCAAATAAAAATAGAAAAAAAGAATTACAAGATAATTGGAGAATGTTTAAAGAAAAAGCAAAAGGGAAGAAAGAAAAAAACAGAATATATGGTAGTATTATATTTTATAGACAATACAGAAGAATTATCTATAAGCAAAAAATACGAAGAGTCAAAATCTTGTGTTGGAATTATATCTATTGATAATTATGAAGAAACAATGAAAGCTTTAACAACAGAAGAAAAACCACAAGTATTAGCAAAGCTAGAGAAAAGTATATATAAATGGGCAGAAGAAACAAACGGAATCGTTATTAAAAGTGAAAGAGATATCTATGTATTTATATTTGAACAGAGATATATAGAAAGCTTAAAAGAAAATAAATTCGATATATTAGACACTGTAAAAGAAATTAAAATAGAAGGTCCATTACAAATAACATTAAGTATAGCTATATCACAAGATGGCAAAACAGAATATGAAAAATATAAAACTGCATTAGCCACATTAGATATAGCTCTTGGAAGAGGTGGAGATCAAGCAGTAATTAGAAATGCAGAGAAATACAGTTTCTTTGGTGGAAGAAGTATAGAAGTTGAAAAGAGAACAAAAGTAAAAGCGAGAATGGTTGCGCATGCTTTAGAAGATCTTATTCAAGAAGCAGACAATATAATGGTAATGGGGCATGTAAACGGAGATATAGACTCAATAGGGTCAAGTATAGGAATATATAAATTTGCAAAAACGGTTGGAAAACCAGCAAAAATAGTAAATAATACTTATGGCTCTACATTGCAAGACTTTATGGAGGAAATTCATAAACAAGAAGAATATAAAAATGTAATAATAAATAGCAATCAAGCATTATCAGAAATCACAGATAATACATTATTAGTTATTGTAGATACAAATAAAAGAAATCATGTAGAAGTACCAGAATTATTAGAAAAAACAAATAAAATTGTTGTAATAGATCATCATAGAAGAAGTACAGATTATATAGAAAATGCGACATTAACCTTTCATGAGGTATATGCCTCATCAGCATCAGAACTAGTAACAGAATTACTACAATATACAGCAAATGAAACAACCCTTACTACCTTTGAAGCAGAAAGTTTATATGGTGGTATAATGGTAGACACGAAGAATTTCACATTTAAGACTGGAGTAAGAACCTTTGAAGCAGCAGCATATTTAAGAAAAAACAATGTAGATATTTTAAGAGTAAAAAAATGGTTCCAAAGTGATTTAGAAAGTTATAATATGATTGCAGACGTTGTAAAAAATGCTGAAATAGTAAGAGAAACAATTGGAATTTCTATATATGATAAAGAAGATGAAAATGCTAACTTAATATGTGCAAAATCTGCTGATGAATTATTAACAATAAATAATATAACAACATCATTTGTATTAGGAATTCAAAAAAATAAGGTATGTATCAGTGGCCGTTCAATAGGAGATATAAATGTTCAATTAATATTAGAAAAACTAGGCGGTGGAGGGCACATAGGAGTCGCAGGAGCACAAATAGAAGGAGTAACATTAAAAGAAGCCAAAGAGATGCTAATAGAAAAAATAGACGAATATTTCGCCGAAGGCACCAATTAAAATAGGGGCACATTGCATGTGCCCAATAAATAAAAAAATATGTAGGGGCACGGCGCACCGTGCCCAATGAAAGGAGAAAAAATGAAAGTAATACTAAACGCTGACATAAAAGGTGTAGGAAAAAAGAATGAAATAATAAATGCGAGCGATGGATATGCAAGAAACTATTTATTTCCAAAAAAATTAGCAGTTCCAGCAGATACACAAAACATGAATGTACTAAATGCAAAAAAAGCATCTGAACAGCACAAAAAAGATATAGAATGTGAAGAAGCAAAAAAAGTACAAGAAAAAATGAAAACAATAGTATTAAAGATAACTACAAAAGCAGGAGAAAATGGAAAAACGTTTGGTAGCATAACATCAAAAGAAATTGCAGAAAGCTTAGAAAAGCAATTTAAAATTAAAGTAGACAAAAAGAAAGTAGTTTTACCAGAACAAATAAAAACATTAGGAACATATGTAGTGGATATAAAATTATATGAAGGAGTCATTGGAAAATTAACTGTATCTGTAACTGAATAATAGTTCGCCTTCATAATTTAAATATGAATATTAAAAAATTTCCGTTCTCCAAGGCGCTTAAAATACAGAATTTTCCTATTTTAGAGACACACTCTAAGGGCATACAATAAATACACGGGGTCGAACTCAATTTTTTAATATTATATTTAATTATTACGGCTACTAATGTACTATTAATTTTATAAAATAAATAAGAAAGGTAAGATAAAAATGTCAGTAGCAAAAATCCCACCAAATGACATAGAAGCAGAACAAGCAGTACTAGGAAGTATGTTAACAGACAAAGACGCTGTAATTTCTGCAATAGAGGTGCTAAAGAAGGAAGATTTTTACCGTGAAGACAATAAAGCAATATATGAAGCAATGATAAACTTATACAATAGACCAGAACCAATAGATATAATAACTGTAAAAGATGAATTATTATCTATAGGTAAATTTGATGTAGTCGGTGGATTAGAATACTTAGCAGACTTACCAGAAAAAGTTCCAACAACAGCAAATGTAGAAAAATATATAAAAATAGTAGAAGAAAAGTCAATATTAAGAAATTTAATAAAAACCTCAAACGAATTAATAACATTGGGATATGATGAAACACAAGAAGTAAACTCAGTTATGGATCAAGCAGAGAAAAAAATTTTTGATTTAATGAAAGATAGAAATCAAACAGGGTATTCAGCAATAAGAGATGTATTAGTAGATTCATTTGCTCAATTAGAAAGATTATATAATCAAAAAGAAGGAATCACAGGAGTTCCCTCAGGATTTGCAGATTTAGACTTAAGAACAGCAGGATTTCATAATTCAGAACTAATAATATTAGCAGCAAGACCAGCAATGGGAAAAACAGCATTTGCACTAAATATAGCAACAAATGCAGCAACAAAATCAAGCGTACCAGTACTACTATTTAGCTTAGAAATGTCAAAAGAGCAATTAGTAAATAGGGTATTATGTAGTGAAGCATTGGTAGATAGCAATAAACTAAAAACTGGTAAAATAGAAGAAAATGATTGGGTAAAAATAGTAGAAGCATTAGGCCCACTATCAGAAGCAGAAATGTATATAGATGATACAGCAGGAATATCAATAACAGAAATAAGAGCAAAAGCAAGAAAATTAAAACTAGAGAAAAATATTGGACTAATCATAATAGACTATTTACAATTAATACAAGGGTCAGGAAATAGAAGAAATGGAAGCCGTGAGCAAGAAATCTCAGAAATAAGTCGTTCACTAAAAATATTAGCAAAAGAACTAGATGTACCAGTAATAGCGTTATCGCAATTATCAAGAGCAGCAGAACAACGTAGTGAACACAGACCAATGCTATCAGACTTACGTGAATCAGGTTCAATAGAACAAGATGCAGACATAGTTATGTTTTTATATAGAGACGATTATTATAATGAAGAAAGTGAAAGTAAAAATATAGCAGAAGTAATAATAGCCAAAAACAGGAGTGGTTCAATAGGTACAGCGGAAATGCTATGGATGTCAAACTATACAAAATTTGCAAACATAGAACACTACCGAGACGATGAATATTAAAATAGAGGTTAGATATTAGAAATTAGATATTAGAACAATTATTTCTAATTTCTAACCTCTAATTTCTAATCAATTATTTATATGGAGAAAAAATATGTTAAAAGAAGAAATTTTAAAAACAATTAAAAAATATAATCTAATACAAAATGGAGACAAAATTATTGTGGGTTTATCAGGAGGACCAGACTCAATTTCTTTAATGAATGTATTAGACGAAATAAGAAAAGATGAAAAAATTGGTTTAAAGTTTGATTTAATAGCAGCACATATAAATCATAATATTAGAGAAGAAGCAAAATCAGACGAGGACTTTGTAGTTAAATATTGTAAAGAAAAAAATATAGAGGTATATGTATTAAGCATAGACATTATGAAAAAAGCTAAAGAAGAGAAAAAGGGAACAGAAGAAACAGGAAGAAATGCAAGATATAAATTTTTTGAAGAAATATTAATAAAAACAAAGGCAAATAAAATAGCAACAGCGCATACAGCAAATGATAATGCAGAAACAGTTCTTATGAATATAATAAGAGGAAGCGGAACCTCTGGGCTAAAAGGAATAAGACCAATAAGAGACGATAAATTCATAAGACCATTAATAGAAACAACAAGGGAAGCAATAGAAAAATACTGTGATGAATATAAATTAAATCCAAGAATAGACAAAACAAATTTTGAAAATGAATACACAAGAAACAAAACAAGAAATATATTAATACCACTAATAAAAGAGAAATTTAATCCAAACATAATAATGACTATAAACAGGCTATCAGATATTATAAATGAAGAAAGCGAATATTTAGAAAAACTTACAAAAAAGAGATACAAAGAAATAGTAATAGAAGAAAACATAGGGAAACAGATAGTATTAGATTTAAAACCATTCAACAAACAAGATACAGTAATAAAAAAGAGAATAATATTACATACAATAAAAACACTACAGGGAAGCACTCAAGGGATAGGGAAAGTACACATAGAAGACATTATAAAACTATGTAAAAACAACTTGGGAAACAAATATCTAACACCAAACAAAAACCTAAAAGTTCTAATAAAAAACAAAAAAATATATTGTATTAGCAATTTATAAACCTTTTAAAATATTACAATTTTGTAATAAAAGAATATTATTAAAAAGTGTATAAATTTCATTGACTTACATATAATACCATGATACAATATTAAGTACAAAATATAGTATATTATTTAGCACAAGAGAGGAGATGAAATTTATGCAAGCAATAAGTGTAAGTGAAGCAAGGCAAAACTTTAAAAAATATTGTGATGATGTTGTGGAAAATGATGACATCATTATTGTAAGTAGAAATGGCAATGGTAAAGAAAACATGGTTTGGATTGATTTAAAAACATTTAACGAATTACAAAAAGCTAAAAGAAATTTAGAATATATAATGAAATTAGAAGAAAGTTTTAAGCAATTAGAAGAAGGAAGGGTAGTAACAAAAACTATAGAAGAATTGGAGGCTATGGCTGATGAATAGTACTTTTACTGAAAAAGCATGGTCTGATTATTTAAGCTGGCAAAATCAAGACAAAAGAACATTAAAAAAAATAAATACATTACTTATGGATATACAAAGAAATGGTAATGACAGCAGACTTGGAAAAGCAGAGATATTAAAAAACAGAAAAGGTTATAGTAAAAGGATAGATAACAAAAATTGTCTAATCTATGACTTTAATTCTAATGGAGATGTCATAGTAATATCTTGTAAAGGTCATTATGAAGAATAAGTTATGCTTTTAAATGTGTCCTTCCGTAATGAAAGCCTTGATACAGGCAAGTTTCGACAAAAAAAGTTTTAAAAAAAGTATTGCAAATATAAAAAACTTGTGATACCATAATATCGCTAAAATAAAAAGAATAAAAACACCAAAGGGCAATTATTTTGTAACCCAAAGAAAAATAGAAAGGAAGAACATATATGAAAAACAAAATACAAAGATTTGCAGGATTCATAATAGTAGGAATAATATTAGTAGTTCTTGCCACTGCAATAATAGATAGGGAAGATAAAAAACTTACTTATTCAGAATTAATCAATAAAATAGAATTATCTGAAGTCACAGACATTGAAATATCAGCAAACGGAAAATCAGCTTATATTAAATTAAAAGGTGAAACACTACAAAAAGAAGTAAACATTCCTAACATGGAAAGCTTTATGGATTATATAACAGATTACCTAAAAGCAGGAAACATCAAATTAACAGAAAATTCAGAAAATATTTTAATAACAATATTAGGACTAATCTCACCATTTGGAATAGTAATAATAGCACTATTATTCTTATTCTTCACAATGAGCTCAAACTCACAAAATGGAGGTTCAAAATCAGTAAGCTTTGGAAAAAGTAAAGCTAGAATGATGACTCCAGCAGATAAGAATAAGATAACTTTTGCAGATGTTGCAGGTGTTGATGAAGAAAAAGAAGAATTAGAAGAAATAGTAGAATTCTTAAAAAACCCAGCAAAATTCACAAATATGGGAGCAAGAATTCCAAAAGGAGTACTATTAGTAGGGCAACCAGGAACAGGAAAAACTTTACTTGCAAAAGCAGTAGCAGGAGAAGCAGGAGTTCCTTTCTTTATAATAAGTGGTTCAGACTTTGTAGAAATGTTTGTTGGTGTAGGTGCATCAAGAGTAAGAGATTTATTCGATCAAGCAAAGAGAAATTCACCATGTATAATATTTATAGACGAGATTGATGCAGTAGGAAGACAACGTGGTGCAGGGCTTGGAGGAGGACATGATGAAAGAGAACAAACATTAAATCAATTATTAGTTGAAATGGATGGATTTTCACCAAACGAAGGCGTAATAGTCATGGCAGCAACAAACAGACCAGATATATTAGATAAAGCATTACTAAGAGCAGGAAGATTTGATAGACAAATAGTAGTATCAGCACCAGATGTATTAGCAAGAGAGCAAATATTAGAAGTACATGCAAGGAAAAAGAAAATTGCAGAAGATGTAGACCTAAAAACAATAGCAAGAAACACAGCAGGATTTGTTGGAGCAGACCTTGAAAACATTTTAAATGAAGCAGCATTATTAGCAGCAAGAAGAAACCTAAAAGAAATAGAAATGAATGAAATTGAAGATGCAATGGTAAAAGTTACTATGGGACCAGAAAAGAAAACTAGAGTTAGAAGTGAAAAAGAAAAGAAATTAGTTGCATATCATGAAGCAGGTCATGCAGTAGTAAGCAGGTATTTACCAACACAAGATAAAGTACATCAAATATCAATAGTACCAAGAGGAATGGCTGGTGGATATACTATGTATAGACCAAGTGAAGATAAATCTTTCATGTCTAAATCTGAAATGGAAGAAAACATAGTATCATTATTAGGTGGAAGAGTTGCAGAACAATTAATACTAAATGATATATCAACAGGAGCAAGTAATGATATAGAACGTGCCTCAAAAATTGCAAGAGACATGGTATCAAAATATGGTATGAGCGAAACTGTTGGAGCAATTATGTTTGGAGCAGGACAAGAAGAAGTATTTTTAGGAAGAGACTTAACACAATCAAAGAACTACTCAGAACAAACAGCAGCAGTAATAGATGCAGAAACGAAACAGATTATAGACAAAGCTTACAAAAAAGCAGAAAACATTTTAAGTGAACACATAGATAAGCTTCACACAGTAGCGGGAATACTTTTAGAAAAAGAAAAAATCGATGGAGACGAATTTGCACAAATATTTAATGAGCAATAAACAATCATTTCCCTAAGAAAAGCGCGTTAATATTACAAAACAGACACAAAAATTTAACAAATAAATAAAAAAACGAAAAAACAAGAAAATCCGTAAATAAAAGCGGAAATTCTTGTTTTTTTATACTAAAAACTACCATTTACAAGACATGTACAAATCACTATAATAAAAATAAAAAAAGACTTATAAAAATGTGCTTCATAAAT
>CAMUHU010000044.1 GCA_947088765.1 uncultured Clostridium sp.
ATATATATGCTTGTAAAATTTGTTTCACAAATTTTCCACGCAATAAAAGGAGGAAAATATATGTGAAAAGTATTTTCCATATATATGCTTGTAAAATTTGTTTCACAAATTTTCCACGCAATAAAAGGAGGAATGTATATATGAAAAAAGTACAACCAAGAACATTGCCAGGGTTTATGGAGTTGTTGCCTAATGAGCAAATAGTGTTTAATGATATAAAGGAGAAAATACAGAAATCATATGAAAGATTTGGATTTTTGCCATTAGATACACCAATAATAGAAGATGCAGAAGTCCTACTTGCAAAGGCAGGGGGAGAAACAGAAAAGCAAATATATCGATTTAATAAAGGAGAAAATGACTTGGCGTTAAGATTTGATTTAACAGTTCCTCTTGCAAAATATGTATCAGAATATTATGGAGAACTTAGTTTCCCTTTTAAAAGATATCAAATAGGAAAAGTATATAGAGGAGAAAAGGCACAAGCAGGAAGATATCGTGAGTTTTATCAATGTGATGTTGATATAATCGGAGATGGAGAACTTAGTATTATACATGATGCAGAAATTCCAAGTATCATATATACAACCTTTAAAGAGCTAGGATTTGAAAAATTCACAATACATATAAACAATAGAAAAATTTTAAATGGTATATTTGATGAAATAGGAAGTACAGATAAATCAACAGACATACTAAGAATAATAGATAAAATAGAAAAAATAGGAGCAGAAAAAGTACAAGAAGAACTTACAGAACTAGGAATAGCAAAAAATGAAATAGAAACAATAATGAACTTTATAAAAATATCAGGAACAAACACAGAAAAAATAGAAACATTAAGACAACTAGGGATAAAATCAGAAATATTTAATACAGGATTAAATGAACTTGAACAAGTTACAAAATTAATAAAAGTATGTGGAGTTCCAGAGAAAAACTTTGAAATAGACTTAACAATAGCAAGAGGACTAGATTATTATACAGGAACAGTGTATGAAACATTTTTAGATGATTACAAAAAACTAGGAAGTGTATGTTCAGGAGGAAGATATGAAAACTTAGCAGAATATTACACAGACAAAAGGCTACCAGGAGTAGGAATATCAATAGGGCTTACGAGATTTTTCTATCAAGCAAGAAAAGAAGGACTAATAAAATCAGAAAAAACATCAATATCAAAAGTCTTAGTACTTCCAATGACAGACAATCTAGAAAAATGTATGGAAATAGCCTCTAAGCTTAGAGAAGCAAAAATAAACACAGAAATATACCTAGAAGACAAAAAAATAAAATCAAAATTCAAATATGCAGATAAATTGAATATACCATTTGCAGTAGTAATCGGAGATGATGAAATAGCAAATGATAAAGTCACATTAAAAAATATGACAACAGGAGAACAAGAAACATTATCAATAGAAGAAGTAATAAATAGAATATTAATAGAAGAATAGAGGCTAATATATATAAATTAGAAATATTGTTGTAGGGGCGACTAGTAGTCGCCCGCACTCCGAAGAAATGACTAAATAAATATTTTAGAGAGGAAATGAAATATGAAAGAGAAATTAGAACAGATTTATAAAGAAGCCAAAGAGCAAATAGAAAAAATAGACATGACTCAAGGGCTAAATGACTTAAAAGTCAAATATTTAGGCAAAAAGGGACAACTAACAGAAATCCTAAAAGGAATGGGAAAACTATCACCAGAAGAAAGACCAAAACTAGGAAGCATAGTAAATGAAATTAGAGACTCAATAGTAGAAGCAATTGAGACAAAAGAAAAAGAACTAAAGCAAAAAGAGCTAAACAAAAAACTGGAAAAAGAAAAAATAGATGTAACATTGCCTTCCACAAAAATAACAAGAGGAAGCAAACATCCTATAAATAGAGTAATAGAAGAGATACAAGACTTATTTGTATCAATGGGATATGATGTAATCTCAGGACCAGAATTAGAAACAGACGAATTCTGTTTTGAAAGATTAAACTTACCAAAAGGTCATCCAGCAAGAGACATGCAAGACAGCTTCTATATAACAAACGAATATCTACTAAGAACACAAACCTCAGCAGTTCAAGCAAGAACAATGTTAGACTATGGAGGAAACAAGCCAATAAGAATGATATGTACAGGAAAAACATATAGAAGAGAAGATGATGCAACACACTCACATCAATTTAATCAAGTAGAAGGATTAGTAATAGATGAAAAAGACAAAAATGTTTCATTATCAGACTTAAAAGGAACACTTGAAATATTCATGAGAAAAATGTTAGGAGAAAAAACAGAGCTAAGATTCAGACCAAGTTATTTCCCATTTACAGAACCATCTTATGAAGTAGATGTTACATGTTTTAAATGTGGTGGAAAAGGATGTAACCTATGTAAGCAAACAGGTTGGATAGAACTTTTAGGAGCGGGAATAGTTCATCCAAATGTGTTAAAAATGAATGGGTATGATCCAGAAAAATATGGTGGATTCGCGTTTGGAACAGGAATTGACCGTTTAGCAATGTTTAAATATGGAATTACAGATATGAGATATTTGTATACTAATGATGTTAGATTTTTGAAGCAATTTGATAAATTTGATAAATAGGAATATTAAGAAATTAATAATTAATGAATTAATAAATTCTCCAAATTATACAATGCGATTTCATAGAAAATGTAACAAATTAATTTACAGCGCCCTCTCGACACGCTCGAGATTCCCTATAAATGAATTTATAACATTTTCTAAATTCAATCTTATTTAAATAATTTTTCGAATTGATTAATTATTAATTATTTCTAAGTATAAACAAAATGGAAAGGAAATGAGAAAATGAAATTAAGTACAAATTTCGTAAAAGACTATGTAGATATAGATATTGATTTAAAAACATTAGCAGAAGATATGACAAGAGTAGGAAATGAATATGACAGTGCAGAAAAGCTTGTGCCAGCAACAAAACTAGTGATAGGAAAAGTAATAGAATGTATTCCACACCCAGACTCAGACCATTTACACTGCTGTAAAGTAGACATAGGAAATGAAATAATAAATATAGTATGTGGAGCACCAAATGTAAAACAAGGAATAAAAGTAATAGTTGCATTAGACGGTGCAGTACTTCCAGATGGAACAATAAAAAAAGGAATGATAAGAGGTCAAGAATCAAATGGAATGATATGTGCACTATATGAAATAGGAATAGACAAAAAATTCTTATCAGAAGAAGACAAAAACGGAATACATATTTTAGGGGAAGATGCAATAGTTGGAACAGACCCAGTAAAATATATGGGATTAGATGATGAAGTCATAGACTTTGAACTTACAGCAAATAGAGGAGACTTATTAAGCATTTTAGGAATGGCATATGAGATAGGAGCAATATATGATAAAAAGGTAAAACCTGTAGACATATCTCATAATGAAAAAGGAGAAGACATAAATAAAATATTTAATGTAAAAGTAGAAACAGAAAATTGCAAACTATTTTTAGCAAGAAGAGCATTAAATGTAAAAATAGGAGAAAGCCCAGAATTTATCAAAAATAGACTAATAGCTGTAGGAATAAGGCCAATAAACAATGTAGTAGACATCAGTAACTATGTAATGATAGAACTTGGGCAACCATTACATTTCTATGATGCAGATAAACTAGGAGACACAATACAAGTTAGAATGGGATATAGTGGAGAAAAATTAAAGACCTTAGATGGTCAAGAAAGAACACTAGATGAAAACGATATAGTAATAGCAGATGGAAAGAAATCAATAGGACTTGCAGGAGTTATGGGAGGATTTGATACAGAAATTACAGAAGAAACAACAAATGTAATAATAGAAGCGGCAATATTTGATGGAGTAAAAGTAAGAAAAACCTCAAAGAAAATAGTAAGAAGTGAAGCAAGTAATCGTTTTGAAAAAGGAATAGATCCAAATAGAACATATATGGCAATGGAAAGAGCAGTAAAACTATTAGAGCAATATGCAGGAGCTGAAATTCAAACAGGAACAGTAATATATGATAAATCAGATAAACAGGATAAAAATATAGACATTACATCTAAAAATATAAACGATGTATTAGGAGCAAAAATATCAGACGAGGAAATAATAAAAGTATATGAAAAATTAGGTTTCACAGCGGTTAAAAATGGAGAAAAAATAACAGTTACAGTTCCAAAAAGGAGATTAGATATATCAATAAAAGAAGATTTAATAGAAGAAGTAAGTCGTATATATGGAGTAGACAATATACAAGGAACATTACCTGTAACATCAATAAAAATGGGAACAGTAGGCAAAACAGAAAGAGAAATAAGAAATAAAATGATAGCATTAGGATTAAATGACACATTACCATATATATTAATAAACAATAAAGACTCACACAAATTCACAAATGACAAATTTGAAGAACTAAAACTATTAGACCCAATGACAGAAGAAAGAAGCACTTTAAGATACAGTCTAATACCATCATTATATAAAATATATGAATACAACAAATCACACTATGTAAAAGATGTAAACATATTTGAGATAGGAAAAGGTTTCTGGAAAAGAGAAGACAAATGTGGAGAAGACTTAAAACTTTCAGCACTAATGACAGGAGAATACTACTTAGGAATAGAAAACAAAAAAAATGTAGACTTTTATGTAATAAAAGGAGTAGCAGAAGAAATATTAGACTATTTAGGATATGAAAACAGATATAGTTTTGTAATGCCAAAAACAGAAATTGCAGAATTTCATCCAGGTCAAGTAGCAGAAATAAATGTAAATGGGGAAATTGTAGGAATTATTGGAAGAATACATCCAGCAATATCTAAAGAACCAGTATATGTATTAGAAATCAACTTAGAAAAGCTATTAGCAAAGAAAACAGGAAAAATGAAATTTAAAGAAATATCTATATATCCAGAAATAAAAAAAGACATAGCAATTGTAGTAGACAAAAATATAACATCAGACGAAATAGCAAAAGCAATAAAAACAAATGGAGGGAAGTTATTAATAAAAAGCGAAGTATTTGATGTATATGAAGGAGAAAACTTACCACAAGGAAAAAGAAGTATAGCATATTCATTAACATTTGGAGCAAACGACAGAACCCTAACAGACGAAGAAATAAATCCAATTATTGAAAAAATTGTAGCAGGATTAGAGAAGGTCTTTTATGCCGAATTAAGAAAATAGGTTCGTAAGATAATTGCATTTGGCGTTGTTGTTCATCGAAAGAAAATCCTCGACGTACATCAGTACGCCTCCGGTATTTCTTTCTTGAACGCCTAGCCAAATAACAATTCTTTTACGAACCATGAATTTTATTGTAGGAGTGAGCATTGCTCGTCCGTGGAATAATAAGAATAAAGCATTTACAAGAAATATAAATATATTATATTTCTTGTAGGGGCACGTTGCAACGTGCCCTTTGAAAGAAGGAGAAAACATGAGATTAAATATAGTAATGGTAGAACCAGAAATCCCACAAAACACAGGAAACATAGCCAGAACCTGTGCAGCAATAGGAGCAAAACTGCATCTAGTATATCCATTAGGATTTTCGATAACAGATAAATATCTAAAAAGAGCAGGACTAGACTATTGGGATAAATTAGAAATAGAAGAACACATATCATTAAAAGCATTTTTAGAAAAATATAAACCAGAGGAACATAACATGTTTTTAGCCTCTACAAAATCAAAAAAATGCTATTCAGATGTAGACTACAGTAGAATGGAAGAGGTATTTATATTATTTGGCAAAGAAACAAAAGGACTACCAGAAAACTTAATACAGAAATATATAGAAAAAGCAATAAGAATACCAATGAGAGACACATTAAGGTCATTAAATCTCTCAAACTCAGTAGCAATAATAGCATATGAAATATTAAGACAAACAGAATTTGATGGACTAAAAGAAACAAGCGGTTATTTTCAATAAGAATTCACTATAAATTGGGGTTTGTAGGGATACTACTCCTACAAGCGAGAATAGTAGTAAGAGAATCACCAAGCTGAGTAAAAACAGCAGAAAGAATAGCCAATTCATCATCAGTAGAATTATCAGCAATTAGACAAGATAAAGTTGAAATCAAAGTAACCAATTCACAAGAACTCATAAGAAATCTCCTAATATATATATGATATATAATATGAAGCGGAAGCATAAAATGAGACTATTATTATTCTCACAAATGTGGAAATAATAATAGTCCCATTTTCTATATCAAACTATGCATTTTTTGCGATTTCTGCTAATTTTGTAAAAGCAGAAGCATCTGTTACAGCTAACTCAGCAAGCATTTTTCTATTAATCTCAACATTAGCCTTTTTTAATCCTGAGATTAATTTGCTATATGTTAAACCATTCATTCTTGCAGCAGCATTAATTCTTGTAATCCATAATTTTCTAAAATCACTCTTTTTATCTTTTCTACCAACATAAGCATACATACCAGATTTCATAACAGCTTGTTTAGCATTTCTAAATCTATAATGTTTTGCTCCATAATATCCTTTAGCTCTTTTCAATACTTTTTTATGTTTTTTACGAGTGATAATCGCAGTTTTAACTCTTGCCATATTAAATTCCTCCTAAATTATTTTTCAATTTTAATTACCATATGGTAACATCTTCTTAATACCCTCTACGCAAGATTTATCTGCGTAAGCGTTTTGAATTTTACCTGATTTCTTTTGTCTTGTAGTTTTATTAGCTAAAAGGTGTCTTCTGTTAGATTTTGTTCTCTTAACTTTACCAGTAGCTGTAAAATGATATCTTTTTGCTGCTGCTTTGTTAGTTTTTAATTTTGCCATGAAAATTCACTCCTTTTAAAATTTATTTTTATAATTAGTTAAGTAAAGTTGTTTATTTAGGTTGTAAAATTATAAACATATTCTTACCCTCTAATAAAGGTTTTTTCTCTGGAACAGAAACCTCAGAAAGTTCTTCAATAAATTTATTTAGAATATTCTCACCAAGTTTAACATAATTTAATTCTCTTCCACGGAAGCGAACTGTAATTTTAACTTTAGAGCCCTCCTCAATAAACTTCTTTGCATTTTTACACTTGAAATTAAAATCATGTTCTTCAGTATTTGGAGTAATACGTATTTCCTTAATTTCAAAAGTTCTTTGTTTTTTCTTAGCTTCTTTCTCTTTTTTAGCTTGTTCAAACTTATATTTTCCATAATTCATTATTTTGCAAACTGCTGGTTTATTATTTGGAGCTACTAAAACCAAATCTAAATCCTTTGAACTTGCTAAATCCAAAGCAGCATTTGTTTTCATAACACCAAGTTTTTCACCATCATCAGAAATAACTTGAACTTCGCTAAAACGAATCTGTTCATTAATTAGTAATTCTTGTTTTATAAAAAACACCTCCATATGTTTTATAATAATTAAAAAGACCTGTCATAAGACAAGCCAATCCACATAATAATAGATAATAAAATATCAACCTTTTTCCATAAGATAAGGTGAGAAGTGGATGACTTCTTCTTAGTGATTTATTAATCAACAGATAATATATTACAATAAATTAAAAAAAAAGTCAATAGTTTTATTGACTTTTCTTAAAAAATGTATTAAAATATTACAGTATTGTAAAAATATGTTTTAATTAATAGAACTATTTTCCGGTAGTTATAGTTTTAAAGATTAGATACATATATTAATTATAGAAATGAAATGGAGGATTAATTACCATGAATAACACAACATATAGTGTAAAGAAAAGTGAAATCGAAAGTAAATGGTATATAATTGATGCAGAAAACAAACCACTAGGTAGAGTAGCAACAGAAGCTGCAAAATTATTAAGAGGAAAACACAAACCAACATTTACACCAAACTTAGATGTTGGAGATCATGTTATAATAATTAACTGTGAAAAAATAAAATTAACAGGAAATAAAATGAATGACAAAATCTATAGACATCATTCAGGATACATTGGTGGAATGAAAGAAATGACAGCAAAAGACATGATGGAAAAAAGTCCAGAAAAAGTAATGATGCTTGCAATAAAAGGAATGTTACCACACAACAGTTTAGGAAGACAACAAATAAAGAAAGTAAGAATATATGCAGGAAGCGATCATGAAAACCAAGCACAAAAACCAGAGATGTGGAATTTCTAATAAATTAAAAAAAGAAAACAAACCTAATATATAAAAATAAAAAAAGTAGGAGGAAAGTTAAATGGCTAAAGCAAAATCTGAAAATATAGTATTTTGTGGAACTGGAAGAAGAAAAAGTTCAATAGCAAGAGTAAGACTTACAGAAGGAACAGGAAAAATAACAATAAATGGTAAAGATATTGAAGAATATTTAGGATTAGACACTTTAAAAGTAATAGTAAAACAACCATTAGTAGTAACAAATACAACAGACAAATATGATGTCGTTTGTAAAGTAATTGGAGGAGGAACAGCAGGTCAAGCAGGAGCAATTCGCCATGGAATAGCAAGAGCATTAAATGAAGCAAATGCAGAATATAGACCACTATTAAAAACTAATGGATTCCTAACAAGAGATTCAAGAATGAAAGAAAGAAAGAAATATGGAATGAAAAAAGCAAGAAAAGCGCCTCAATTTAGTAAAAGATAGGTATATACAAAAATCTCGGAAATTATTTCCGAGATTTTTGTTATGGTCTTTTTAAATTATTTGATTTATATATCTATATCTAAAAACAGTTGCAGTCATAAGTTGAATGTGATAAAATGAGCTAGTAAAGAGAGGTTATATATATAGATAGTAGACTTTAGTAATGCAAAAGAAATATATAAAATTTAAATTATTATCTTGAAAAAAAATATGAACTATTAGAAGAAATATATGAACAATAGGCAAGTAGAGTAGAATATATTAAAAGAAAAAGGGAAGGAAAAAGATAAAAATGAAAAACATAACAGTTAAAGATATTGTAAATATATGCAAAGGAAAATTAATATGTGGAAACGAAAATATAGAATGTAAACAATTCAAAAAAGACACAAGGACAATAGAGACAGGAGACGTTTATGTAGGTATCAAAGGAGAAAACTTTGATGGAAATACATTATATGAAAAAGCCTTTGAGAATGGTGCAGAAGTTTGTATCATCTCAGGAATAGAAGCAAAAGAATATAAAGGAAAAACAATAATAAAGGTAGAAGACTCCATAAAAGCAATACAGAAAATAGCAGAATATAAGAGAAACTTATATAATATTCCAGTAATTGCAATAACTGGAAGTGTCGGAAAGACTAGTACAAAAGATATAATTGCAAGCATTATGTCAGAAAAATATAAAGTATTAAAAACAGAAGGAAACATGAACAACCATATTGGTTTACCAATGACAATACTAAAATTAAAAGAACATGAAGCAATGGTAGTTGAAATGGGGATGGATCATGCAGGAGAAATAAGAGTTTTAACAAATATAGCACATCCAACTATGTGTGTTATAAGTAATGTAGGAAGTTCACATATAAAAACATTAGGATCAAGAGAAAATATCTTAAAAGCAAAATTAGAGATATTAGAAGGAGCAAGTAAAGAAGCACCAATAGCTATAAACAACGATAATGATTTATTAAGCAATTGGATAAAAACAAACAAAACAACACATAAAATAATTACATATGGAATAGAAAATCAAAGTGATGTAATGGCAAAAGACATAGAAAGCTTTGAAGATAAAAGTATTTTTACATTAGAAATAAACAATGAACAATATGCAGGTGCACAATGCCAAAAGGTAGAAATTCCAGTAGGAGGAAAACACTTTGTATATAATGCACTATCAGCGATATGTGTTGGACTAGAAAATAATATAGAAATAGAGAAAATAATAGAAGGAATAAAAAAAGTAGAACTTACAAAAAGAAGAATGGAAATAGTAAAAAGTGGAAATGGAGTAACAATAATAAACGATACATATAATGCAAATTATGAATCAATGAAAGCAGGGCTAGAATATTTACACAATGTAAAAGGAGATAGAAAAATTGCAATTCTAGGAGATATGCTAAACCTTGGAGACTTTGAAAAAGAACTACATGAAAAGATAGGAGAAGAAGTAGTAAAAAGTGAAGTATCAGTATTAATAACAGTAGGAGAAGCATCAAAAAATATTGTAAAAAAAGCACTAGAATTAGGAGCAATTACAAACATGAAAATATATGAATGTAAAACAAATGAAGAAGCAATAAAATTTGCAAAAGAAGAATTAAAACAAGGAGACATAGTATTAGTAAAAGCATCGAATGCAATGCACTTTGATGAAATAGTAAAAGGAATTTTGCCATAGGGGACGGAGAATTCTGGCAATTTCGGAAAAGGGGTGTGTTTCTTTTCCATAAAAATATTGTAAATGTAAGGGCACGGCGCACTGTGCCCTTATAGGAAATTGCGAAAAGAATTTGTTCAAAATACTTGATATTTTGAGCATTGTATTATAAAATGTAACAATATAAAAGAAACCTCAGTCACTGCGTGACAGCTCACTTAAATAAGGGAGCTGGGAGTAAAATAAAAGGATGGTAAATAATTATGGAAAAAAAGCATATATTAAACGATAAATATAATCCAAAAGAATTTGAGGACAAATTATATAATGAATGGGAACAAAAAGGATATTTTAAGCCAAGTGGAAATAAAACTAAAGGAAGTTATTCTATAGTTATGCCACCACCAAATGTAACAGGAAAATTACATATGGGACATGCTTTAGATGGAACAATACAAGACTTATTAATAAGATATAAAAGAATGCAAGGATATAACACTCTATGGATTCCAGGAACAGACCATTCTGCACTTTCTACAGAAGCAAAAATAGTAGAACAGATGAAAAAAGAAGGTATAAAAAAATCAGACATAGGAAGAGAAAAATTTTTAGAAAGAGCATGGGAATGGACAAAACTTTATGGTGGAACAATAGTATCACAGCAAAAAAAATTAGGATGTTCATGTGACTGGTCACGTTCAAGATTTACAATGGATGAAGGTCTTTCAAAGGCAGTTCATGAGGCATTTAAGAGATTATATGATAAAGGGTTAATATATAAAGGAAAAAGGATGATAAACTATTGTCCAGGATGCCATACATCAATTTCAGATGCAGAAATTGAATACAAAGAAGAAACATCGCATTTATGGCATATAAAATACCCAATAGTTGGAGAAGACAGTTTCATTGTAGTTGCAACTACAAGACCAGAAACAATGTTAGGAGATACAGCAGTCACAGTCAATCCAAAAGATGAAAGATATAAAAACATAATAGGAAAGAAAGTAAGACTACCAATAGTAGGAAGAGAAATTCCAATAATAGAAGATAGATTTGTAGAAATGGAATTCGGTACAGGATGTGTTAAAGTTACACCAGCACATGACATAAATGATTATCAATCTGGAATAGACCATAATTTAGAAGTAATAGAAGTATTTGATGAAGACTTAAAAATGAAAGACATAGTACCAGAATATGAAGGAATGGACATATATGAAGCACGAAAATTAATAGTAGAAAAACTAGAAAAAGAAGGATATCTATTAAAAATAGAAGAATACACACACAATGTTGCAAAATGTGATAGATGTAAAAGCACAATAGAACCAAGGATATCAGATCAATGGTTTGTAAAAATGGAAGAACTTGCGAAACCAGCAATAAAAGCAGTAGAAGAAGGAAAAGTCAAATTTGTGCCAAAAAAATATGAAACCACATACTTTAACTGGATGAAAAACATAAAAGACTGGTGTATATCAAGACAAATATGGTGGGGACATCAAATTCCAGCATATTATTGTGATAAATGTGGAGAAATCACAGTATCAAATACAGAACCAGAAAAATGTAGTAAATGTGGACACGAAAAATTAACTCAAGACACAGATACATTAGACACATGGTTTAGTTCAGCATTATGGCCATTTTCAACAATGGGATGGCCAAATACAGAAGCAGAAGACTTAAAAACATTTTTCCCAACAAACACCTTAGTTACAGGATATGATATTATACAAGCATGGGTATCGAGAATGATATACTCATCACTAGCATACACTAATGAAATCCCATTTGACGATGTTTTGATTCATGGAATAGTAAGAGATGCAAAAGGGAGAAAAATGTCAAAATCATTAGGAAATGGAATCGACCCAATAGAAATAATAGACGAATACAGTACAGATGCATTAAGATTTTCATTAATAATGGGAATCACAGCAGGAAATGATATTAGGTATGTCCCTGAAAAACTAGACTCAGCAAAAAACTTTGCAAATAAGCTATGGAATGCCTCTAAATTTGCTTTAATGAACTTAGAAGACTATAATGGAGAACAAGTAGAAAAATCAGAGCTTTGCAAAGAAGACAAATGGATAATATCAAAACTAAATACATTAGTAAAAGAAGTAACAATAAATTTAGATAAGTATGATTTAGGAGTTGCAGCTGCTAAGATATATGACTTTATATGGAATGAATTTTGTGATTGGTACATTGAAATCATAAAAACACGTTTATATGATAAACAGGGAGAAACCAGAAAAATGGCACAATATACAATAAATAAAGTATTATGTGATGTATTAAAATTATTACATCCAATGATGCCATTTATAACAGAAGAAATATACACAAAGCTATATAATAATGATGAAAGCATTATGATTTCATCATGGCCAGAATATGATGAAGAATCAAACTTTAAAAAAGAAGAAGAAGAAATTGAAAAAATAAAAGAAATAATAGTAAGTATAAGAAATTTAAGAGCCAACATGAATGTGGCCAACAGCAAGAAAACAAAATTGATTTTTGTAACAACTAAGTATACACAATGTGTAAAGTCATCAGAGGAATTTTTAAAGAAAATGGGATATGCAGAAGAAATACAAACCCAGACAGATAAAACAGGAATACCAAACAATGCATTATCAATATTAACAGATGGAATAGAACTATATATTCCAATAGAAGAATTAGTAAATCTAGAAGAAGAAAAAATTAGATTAGAAGCAGAGAAGAAAAAAATACAAAATGAAATAGAAAGAGCAAGCAAGATGTTATCAAATCCAGGATTTATAAACAAAGCACCAGAAAGTAAAATAAACGAAGAAAAATCAAAATTAGAGAAATACAAAGAAATGTTAGTAAATCTAGAAGAAAGAATAAAAACATTATAGAAAATGATTTATAAACACAAAGTATAAAAAGACCAAATTTGGAAATAATGTAAAAAGAAATAATTTCCAAAAGGAGGGTCTTTTTTTTATGATAAAAAAGGTAGAAATATGTGGCGTAAACACATCAAAATTACCTGTATTATCAAATGAAGAAAAGAATGAACTATTAATTAAAATAAAAAATGGAGATGAAGAGGCAAGAGAAAAATTCATACAAGGTAATTTAAGATTAGTATTAAGTGTAATACAGAGATTTAATGGAAGAGGAGAATCACCAGATGACTTATTTCAAGTTGGTTGCGTAGGACTAATAAAAGCGATAGACAACTTTGACATAAACCAAGAAGTACAATTTTCAACATATCGGAGTACCAATGATAATTGGAGAAATAAGAAGATACTTAAGAGACAATAATCCAATAAGAGTAAGTAGATCTGTAAGAGACTTAGCCTATAAAGCGATACAAACAAAAGAAGCAATAACAAAAGAAAAAGGAAGTGAACCAAGCATAGAAGAAATAGCAAAAGCAATGGATGTAGAAAAAGAAGAATTAGTATTCAGTTTTGATGCAATACAATTGCCAATATCATTACAAGAGCCAATATATAAAGACGGAACAGAAAACATATTTGTAATGGACCAAATAAAAGACAACAAAAACACAGATGACAAATGGACAGAAGACTTAAGTATAGCAGAAGCTATGAAAAAATTAACAAAACGAGAAAAAGATATAATAGCAAGGAGATTTTTTGATGGAAGAACACAAATGGAAGTAGCAGATGAAATAGGAATATCACAAGCACAAGTATCAAGGCTAGAGAAAAATGCAATATCTAGAATAAAGAAAACATATAAATAAAAGCACATTTTGGTCGTAAAAAATGTGAACATCAAATTTCCCTAAGAAAAACGCCATAATATTACAAAACAGACACATAAATTTAACAAATAAATAAAAAAACGAAAAAACAAGAAAATCCGTAAATAAAAGCGGAAATTCTTGTTTTTTTATACTAAAAACTACCATTTACAAGACATGTACAAATCACTATAATAAAAATAAAAAAAGACTTATAAAAATGTGCTTCATAAATAATTAAAAAATTTTCAAAATTGTACAATGCAATTTCTTAGAAAATGTAAAAGAAATTAATTTACAGTGCCCTCTCATCAGGCTTGAAATTCCCTATAAATTAAATTCTAACATTTTCTAACTTCAATCTTAATTAAATAATTTTTCAAATTTTTTAATTATTTATCGCACGTAAACTATAAAAAATTATTCATCATTCATTA
>CAMUHU010000045.1 GCA_947088765.1 uncultured Clostridium sp.
GTTGCACTGTTCCTGTTGATACTTGTTGTGGATTTATAATCTGTGGTTCTGGTTGTACTGACCCTGATGATACTTGTTGTGGATTTATAATCTGTGGTTCTGGTTGTACTGTTCCTGGTGATACTTGTTGTGGGTTTACAATCTGTGGTTCTGGTTGTACTCTAGACATATCTGTTTCTACTGTTCTTACATTTTGTTCATTTAAATTTGGGATATTATTTGTGTTTATATCATTATTTGTTACTGTTCTTACTCCTTGTGAGCCTAAATTTTGTGGTTTTACATTTTCTCCACTATTTGTTGAGCTTGGTATTGTAGATACTGTTGTTCCTTGAGGTACGCTTCTATCCCTTCCTCCATCTATTACTTTAATCTCAGGTCTTTCATTTGATGAAGGCAGTGG
The DNA here is from genome assembly GCA_947088765.1 of uncultured Clostridium sp. Taxonomy (GTDB): domain Bacteria; phylum Bacillota; class Clostridia; order TANB77; family CAG-508; genus CAKPSH01. The sequence continues at coordinate 404 of CAMUHU010000045.1, forward strand.
TTCATTTGGATTTGTCCAAACATTTAAATTATCATGTACACTTGATGTATCATTTTTTATTTTGCTTCTAACATTATAGTCATCTGGTATATTTTGTGAATTTCCTAGATTTCTATATGATGTTGTTGTAGAAGCATTACTTCCTAATTGTGATGTTCTTCTGCTATTTCCTCCTCTTAAATTTTCTCTTGATGTACTTTCTAGTGAATCATCAAATCCTATTGTTCTATCAGCTCCAATATTAATAGGTCTTGTTTCATTACCAGCAGCCATTGCTACAGACATTGGAGGTTTAAAATCTGGAGTCTCACTTGGTTCTATACGTAAATTTCCATTATCTCTATTTCTATATACATTTCTTCCTACACCTGATCTTACAAATTCTTCATTTGAATGAGAATCTGATAAAGGCTTTGAATTAGTTTCTTTTTGTATTGGCACTGGTGGATTAAATGTATCAAATTCTATATTACTCCTATTTCCATTTAATTCATCTATCATATCTAATGTATCTTCATCTAAAAATCCTGGTAATTCACGCAAATCTTGTTTAGGTTCATCCATATCTATTATATCGTCTTCTGTATTTAATGCTGCTACTCCTGCTGCTGTATCATCTTCTGCATCTAATGCCGTTCTTTCTGCTATATCTTCTTCTGCATTTAATGCTGCTGCTCCTTCTGCTACATCATCATCTTTCATTTCTAATCTAAGTGGCTCATTTTTTGGCATTGCAGATTGTTCTTCTCCTGCATTTGGATCTTCTAAAGGCTCACTACTAACTTCTCTATATGGTACATCTATAATATCATCAAGACTTTGTGCATTGCTATTTCTTTGTACAACTGTACTAAGTTGTGTATTATTATCTTCTACTTCTCCTGATAAAACCTCAACTGGCTCTTCTGGTGGAATATTTTGCTCACGAGGCCTTCTATTATTTTCTAATTCTTCCTCTTCTTCAGAACCATTATTATAGTTTTCATATGCCCCAACTAATCCACGTACTCCTCTTGATGCTGTTCTTCCTATTTTCTTAGCTACTGATGCTGTAGTTCTTTCTGCAGTTTTAATTGCTCTGTTTGTATCTTGTAATGCTTTTCCTAATCCACCGATTCTTGTATCTTGTATTCCAATCATATCTTTTAATAGTTTTTCAACAAATAGTATACCTATTAGTGCTATAATTACAAATATTGGGTTAGTAATTGCTATCTCCATTGCACTTCCAACAAATATAGTATATATAAATAAGTGCAATGGTTGCATTAATAGGTTCCCCATATATTCTTTAAACCACAAATTTAATGTTTGGGCTCTTGAACCGTTTATCCTATTTATTGGATACATCATTCCTATTATTGGTGCAAACACTGTAAGCGCTGCCATATAAAATACCCTTTTTCCATATAACCATACAAATGCTACAGTTAAAATTACAAACATAATATATACAAAAGACCATCCTATATAATCCCAGTTCTCATTAGTTCTCTCTCCATCATCATTTACATCATATATCTCTTGACACATATATCTTGCTTGTTCTGTAAAAGAAGAACATTGAATTGTAATAGCCCATTCATTATCATGGTCTACCCAAGGAAGGTGATTCGTAACTCTATGCCACCAAGAAGGCTGGCTTGTAAAAGTAACATTAGGATAACCCGCATCTTTTAGTCCCTTATAAATCTTTTCTCCTGATACTGTTATTGAAGCACCACCTATTGTCTGTACAGAGTCTGGATCTTCTTTTACTTTTTCATCAGCTATTTGCTGTAATTCACTTTCTGACATATTCTGCGCATTTCCTTGAGTAACCAATTGAGAATCACCTGTTGCTGTAACAATACTTGATGATATCATATCAACAAGTTTTACCGATATTGACATAATAAAATGAGTTGAAACAATCAGTATAATTCCAACAATACAATTTACAAAGTTTTCCTTATATCTAGATTTTTCCTTTGGATTTAATGCAAGTAGTCCTTTTATTGCTACATATACCATTACAATAAGCATAGCTACTAAACATATATCTCTTATAGTAACATATCCCTGTGAAACTACTTTTCTTAATGTCGCAATCAATGAATCAGCTGCACCACCTCCAGCTTCATCAGTGTCTCTAAAGAAATTTATATTAAAGAACCCTATTTCATTTTTTAATATTGCTCCTGGTTCTATTACTATATTTGCATATGTAAAGGAGTTGCCAAACATTACCTCCCAAGCAGCATGCACAAAGGGATAAGCAAATTTACATATTGCATAACCAGACACTCCACCGTACAACTACACAGGCTACAATTCCCGCAGTACTAGCAGTTATCGCACCTACGGCAGCAGCAGGTAAAGCAAAGAATACGGCCCCCACTACAAGCGCACCAACTATTGCAATAGCTACTATCCATTTTGCAACAGTTTTTATTCCTCCTATTACTCCTCCTTCTTCATTTAAATCAATATACAGAAATGATTTTTCCATTGACAATAATGTACTTTGCAGTATAGTTATTACACCATCTGCTAAATAAACTACTAAATTAACTACTGGCCTAAGTAACGTTCCACCTAACTCTGCTGCCCCAACTGGTTGAGAAACTGTAAATTCAAATACTAATATTATAACTAAAACTAGCGCTATTTTTGCTATTAAACTTTTTGATAAAAATCGTTTTTTCATTTTCTATCATTCCTTTCCCTATTGCTCTTCATTCTTCTTCGCTAGTTGATTTAGATTTGTTTCTACGAATTCAAATTCTTTTCTCGTTGGTGTTATTTTTAATATTGCTGTGTCTTGTCCTACTTTAAGTAATCCTTCCCCTCTTTGGCATGTTACTAAGAAGTTAGCTTCTCCATCTGATAATTTAAATACTTCTTTTAAGTACTGTATTTCTGATTTATCTTGTGCTAAAAATAATTTTGTATCTGATGATGTAAGTACAGCTTGTGCTTCTGCTTTTTCATAAAAATCTTGAAATCTTTGTGAAATTATTGCAAGTGATACATTTCTTTTTCTAGCACGTCTTGCCATTTTGTTTAAGAAATCTACTGCTTCATCAAATGGAAGTAACATCCATGCCTCATCTATTATAACTCTTTTTCTTCCTGCCTTTTTTCTATCTTCACTGTTTTTCTTAACATATTTTTCCCATATCCATGACATCAAAATTTGTTGTGCAAGTGGTCTTGCAAATCTTTCCTCTAATTGTGATATATCTAAGTTTATAAAAGGAGATCCATCTAATAATTCAAAAGTTGATTGTCCATCAAAATATGCCATTTGTCCATTAAGCTCTCTTACATATTGTTTCATAACTTTTAATAAGTAACTATAATGATTTTTATATGTATCTATTGTATTTTCTCTAGCTTTTCTCTCCAAACTTCTATACCAAGAACCTATTGTTGGCATAGGCTTTCTCTCTTTTGCTAACATATCTCCTTTTGCAATTCCTGTTTGAGAAACTTGATATAAACTATTTGGGTCACTATTTATTCCTAATTTTTCATATTCTTCACTAACTAGTTCTGCAATTAATTGTTTTGTAAGCTCATTTACCTCTTGACTTCTTGTACTTCCTTTTGCCATTGTAAGTAATGCTTGTGTTACGTCTTCTACTTTATTTTCAACACTTAGTACTACTCTTTCTTTTCCTGTAATTTCATCCTTTACTCTTTCTGGCTCTATATCAAATAGATTTATTATAGTTTTTGATGTTGGACTAATAACTACATTTATTCCCCCTAGAGATTCTGCAACTATTGTGTACTCACCTTCTGCATCTAATGCTAAACTTTCAATTCCCATAAGTACAGAAGATCTTGATATTAAAGTCTTCATTGTAACTGACTTTCCTGCACCAGATTTAGCAAATATAACCATATTATAATTTGTTAAACTGTTATGGAAATTATCAAATAAAATTGGTACTCCTGTCTGCTTATTAAATCCTATTGGTACTCCTGTAGCATGTCCTACCTCTGATGTTGTAAATGGGAAAACTGTTCCCATAGAATTTCTATCAAAAGTATGCATTCTTCTCATTTTATCATTCATAAGTGGTAAATTAGATTGAAAGGCTTCTTCTTGTAATCCCCATGCACTCTTAACTCCAACTAATGTTTTTGACATTGCTGTTGAAAGTAATTTTGTGTATCTATCTAAATCTTCTTTACTATAAGCAAATATTGTTGCTACTACTGATGCTTCATATAATTTATTAAAGCCTGCGGCTATTTCATCTCTGAAATGTTCTGCTTCCGATTTTTTTTGTGCAATTATACTTTCTCGGTTTATATTTCCTCTGTCCGTAGCAGAAATTCTTTCTACCTCTAATTCATTAATTACTTTATTTAATTCATTTTGCGATTGTGATTCTGCTATCGGTCTTATATATACAGAAGTGTTTATATCTCCAAATAAGTACATTTCTCTAAATAATTCTGGGAATGATGCCATTCTTGGTAATGATGATACAAAAAAACTTCTTGCATACCTTTTTGCATTTGATATTATCTCTAGATGGTCTATATCCCTAGCATCTATTCCTGATGGAGCTATTAATTCTTTTATATTCTTCTTTCTTAACAAAGTGTTTTTTCTTTGCTTATTTTCTTCCTGTAGCTCTTCTGATTTTCTTTGTTTTTTCTTCATTTGCTTTTTCCTCCTTTTCAGCCTGTTTTTTATCTATTTTATCTATTGATTTTTCTGCTAATTCTTTTCCTAGTCTCCCTTCACTTTCAGATATCATATTTTTTGCCATTTCATCTACTAAAGTATTCATTTCCTTTTCTTTTTCTCTTATTTCTCTCTCTTTTTTCGTTTCTATAACTGCATCTCTTATTACACTATTTGCAAGTACTTTTGCTCTTTCACTTATTACTTCGTCTAATTCTTTCATTTTTTTATCTAATACATCTTGTGAAGTTGTATATAATTCATTATATCCTGAACGTATAGCCTTTTCTAACTCATAGCTCTCTGATTCATCTCTATTATAAGCAACATATAATAATTCTGCTAACTCTCTTGAGTTTAATATTTTTGAATTTATACTACATGCCCCTAATGATTGTATCATTGATTGACAGTTTGTATATAATTCTGAAAATGCTAAACCTTTTATTTCTTCTTTATCATATTTTCCAATAGTAATGTCTTCTGCATAATATGGAACTACTATGTAATAATATTTTCTTAATATGTTTCTATTTAAACTCATCTTTTCTGTAGCATTTACAATATCAACACCATAATCATATAAGTTTCTTTGTTTTATTATTTCATATTGTAATCTTTGAATTTCTGTTGGGTTTATACGTTCTCTTGAATGTAAAATTTCATCATATCTAGCATTCATTTGCTCTAATCTTCTTTTTATTTCTTCTACTTTTTCTCTATAATTGCTTAAACTACTACCTAAGTTTACTGTTCTAGTTTGTGTATATATCTGTATAGAATGTCTTAATGTATTTAAAAATTGAATAAATCCCTGTTCTACACTTACTTTCTCTAAACCAGACATTAAATCATAATTTATACCTTGACATTCAATAACCATTAAATACTTAAATCCTTCTTTTTGAATTATCATATTATCTTCAATTTTATCAAACTCCATAAAATCAAAAACCGATTGTTGATTATATTGTGCGGTTTGAGTAGTTTTGCCTTCTTTTTTAACTGCTTCTGCTTTTTTATCAGTAGTACTTTTGTTCTTTTTTGCTTTTTTTATCAATACAATAAATAATATGATTACTAAAACTGCAAGAACTACTCCCATTATTATTAATAGACTTTGTAATAAACTAGTTAATTGATTATTGTTCATTTTTAATACCATTCCCTTCTCTTTTGCTAATCATTTCATAATTCAAATATTTGTTATTTCTCTAACTTTGTATTTTCTTCAAAACTCTCGAAAACATTCTCCTTATATATGTATACTTTTCCATGCTTCATTTTAAATAAAAACCATCTTTTTATTACTTCATCTATTTTTTCTCCACCTGTTTTTCTAGTAATTTCAAAACTATTTGTATTTGGCACTTTTAATGTAGCTATACAATACCCAATTCCTCCAAATATAAGTATAAGTGGTATAAATGCTTTGCTTATTCCAAACATGTTAAACACAATGTTAATAAGGAATCCAACAAAAGCCCCTGCTCCTGTATATATTAATGACTTTATTGAAAATATGTAAAGAATTTTTCCTTCTCCTCCATATTCTCTTGGTAAATAATATGATTTCATTCTATCCTTCTTCCTTTCTCTTGCTTAACAGCAAAAAAGTCTCTTTTGTATCATATTGATATAGTAATACTTATTATATTATATCACATAATGCGCATAATTTGTATTTTTTTTGCGCTTTTTTTGGAATTTTAATATTTTTGTAACATTTTTGTAATGTTTTTGTAATAAAAAGGTTACCATATCGTTTGATTTGGTAACCCTTTTTAAATTTTTAAAATCTCATTAGCAAGTTCTATTGCTGTTTCTTGCAAAAAACTTACTAATGTCTTATAGTCGAATACATCACCAGTATATTCTGTATTTTTGGTGAAATATTCAACTATTTCTTTTTTCCATGGTTTCTCCTGCCTATTATCGTATACAGGCATACCTGTATTAGGCAAAACAGCTGGCATATTAAAGATGGTTTCCATGGATACATAACCATCTTTAATTAGCATTTGATTTATTTCATCAAATGCTTTATAATAAACCCCTCCTGGCTTAAAAAACGGCTCTGGATACCATTCTAAACCATTCCGTGAATTTATTATTGTCATTGTCGGCTCATACCAAATGAAACTTGGTATTAAAAAGCCTTCAATGAACTTCTCATCTAGGTATAGATGAGAGTACATCCCCAACTTAATGGGGTTTTCTTTTTTTAATAATTCACTTTCTACCCGCTTCATATCAGGTATGAATAACCCCTTGACTGAAGCTTTTTTTCGGTAGTGCGAAAGAGCTTTGTCTTCCGCAGATAAGTCAGGAATTAAATTCCCTGACATAAACTCTAACTTGTTGAGAGGCATAACGTCTTCTAATATCCGATATACCATCTCGCCAAATGCCACATGGCAAAGTGTCCCTGGCATATCTATGCCCCCTTTCTTTTTTATTCCTTTACCAAGGAATTTTGTTTGCTAATTTACTCTACATTAATATTATATAATTTTTCTAGTTTTATGTCAATTGCTTTCTCTATAAATTTGTGTTTGTCGTTCTAGAAGATAGATGTTAGAAATAGAAATATTAGATGTAGGGGCGATTATTAATCGCCCGCCCTTCGAAGAACATGCTTAAAAATAAATATTTTAGCAAGCCTTTGTTAGAACGGGCGATTGCTAATCGCCCCTACAACGTATAATTATAATTCTCTGCAATTTTTATCATCCCCACAACCTCCAATTTAGGTGTGTCCCAATTCCTCAAAAAATTGAAAAGAGAGCCATACCCATTCTCATTAAAAGACACCTGCCTAAGCAAGTGTCTCTCATTAACATAGGTAATTGGTAGGTCTGCCAAGTCCCTACATCTCTTTAACCTTTTTCAGGTAAGTGGAAGGCAAAATCGTCTACCTCAATTCCTTTGTCTCATTTCATTCTAGAATAAACTGAATAAGAATGATGCTATTGATGTTGCTGCCATTACTACTACTATACCAACTATTAATGGTACAAAAGATTTTTGGTATCCTGCTTTTTCTTCTACACTTCCTGTCATATATTTTATACCAAGGATTAGTATAATTACAACACCAATTATTATTGCAGCATTTCTAATATAAGCAATGACTTTACCTATTGTTTGTGGTAATGTTCCCATATTTACTGTGGTATTTGATGCTGCTTCTATATTAGATATTAATCCACCTGCTGCAAATACTTCACTTACTGATAGAACTATCATTGCTACTAATAATACTATTGTTAATATTTTTGTAACCTTTTTCATTTATTTCCCTCCTCTTTTATTCTCTATATTTTACTCTCATTGTAATGAGAAACATTAAAGTCATTTAAATATGATTATGTATAAGTTGTAATATAACTTTCCATATTGTAAATGCAAATGCTGCTGTTGCTACTGATGCTAAATATGGAACAATTAAGTGCTTTGAATCTGCTCTTTCATCTATACTTCCAAATACTATTCTAATTCCTAATACTATTCCAATAATTATTGCAAGTATTATTACTATTAGCATAACTATATTATATAAGTAATTTACAACATTATATAAATTTTGATAACTTATTATACTTGATTTACCATTATTTACAAAATTTTGTGCTGAAGTAACTGCATCTGATAATTCTGAAGCTTGTACATTTGAAAAGTTTGCAAATAATATAATAGCAAGGATAAATATAAATATCATAGTCAATATCTTTTTATTCATTTTTTCTCCTTATTATATGTCTACATTTTTATTGATTAAAAGCTGAGAATATTACATCAACTATACTAGTGACAAGTGTAATAAATACTACCCCTATAATAATATTTATTGATGTCTTTTTATAATTAGCTTTTTCTTCTACACTTCCTAGCATATATTGAATTCCCAAAATTGTAATTACTAGTATTGTTATAATTATAGACATATTCCTTAAAAGTTTTATAATAAATCCAGCAACATCAGTTATTTTAGATGGAACTGGTTGATCCATATTAAAATTCCAATTTACAATTTCTTCACTTGCTTGAACTTTTGAAACACTTGCAAATAATATAATTGTAAGAATAAATATAATTATAATAGCAAATATTTTTTTATTTTTCATTATCTTTCCCCTTATAATTTATATTGTATAAGTGGAATATTACATTAGCTTTTATTGTAATCTATCCTCATTTATACTACTACATATTTATTATACATTATTTCTTTTTTTTTTGCAATATATTTTTATTTTTTTACTAAATATAAATCTTTTTCTTGGCTTTTACTGCCTTTTCTGTAATATTCTGCTATTAATTCGTCTAATTCTACACTTAATCTATATATAATACTGTAATCTTTATTTTCTGCTATACTTTGGTTTAGCTCATCTCTTTTTTTACAAATATCGTCATTTAACATAGAATTCCTCCCTTTATTATAATTTTTTTCGTATTATTTTCATTAAGTGTCAATATAGGAAAAAATTTTGATTCCTATATTATAAAAATAACATAATTTTACAATATCGTCAATAAAATCGCAGTATTTCCCATATTTTTCATGTTCGATTTTTCTATTATTTCTCTCCATTTCTGATATTTTTCTCTTTTTTGTGACATGGATATGACGAATTTTATCGAATGTGTGTATATTTTATTAATGGGCGCCCCTACATTTTCTCTATAATAATAAATATATATAGCTAAAATAATGAGCATATTTTACATAATTTGATTTTTTCTTTACAATCTGGTATAATTTAATTATGATAAAACAAGTTTTAATGTAAAATAAGGAGGATACATCTATGGAAATTATCATTTTGGCACTAGTAGTTTTTTGGGTCATTCGGGTGGCATGTAAGGGACTATTTTCAGTAGGAACTGGAAAGGCTTACAAGCGTGGAAAAGACCAGAAACCATTGGGGATAACCCATTATTTGGTTTCAATCATCCAAGGAAGGAATCCTGCGAAAGATGATACCGAACCAGTTTTGGCATGGTCTTTTGGAAAGATTTGGAAAGCTATTGTCTTCATCTTCTGGTTACCAAACAAAATTTGGCGCCACTGGATTGAGCGAAAATGGCTCCAGAACATATGCACTATAGTGTTCTGGTGTCTCGTTGCACTGGTAGTATTATAATCAGTGCAATCCTCAAAAACCAAAACCCGACGCTGGTATACTAGCATCGGGTTTTGGTTTTGTATAAAAGATCTAAAAATCATAGTAAAGTTTTTCAAAATATGTTATACTATATAAATAGATGAGGTGATAGTATGAAGAAAAGAATTCCCATTAATATACGTAAAGCTATTAATGAATTTTTAGTTGAGGCTAATAATATGTTTGGTGATAGAGCTAAAAAGATTATACTTTATGGCTCATATGCAAGAGGAGATTTTAACAAAAGTTCTGATATTGATATAATGATATTAACTGATTTAACAGATAACGAAATAGTAGAATATAGCGAAAAAATATGGGACTTTGCTTATGACATTCAATTAGAAAATAATGTAATATTATCTATATTAATAAAAAATATAGATAAGTTTAACTATTGGTTAGAAGCATTACCATTTTATATAAATGTACAAAATGAAGGAGTTGTTTTAAATGAAAAGTAAAGTATCTCAGGAATTGGTTTTTCATAGGCTAGAACAAGCAAAAGAGGATTTAAGGACAAGCAAATTACTACATAAAGAGCAAATATATAAAGCTGCAAATAATAGAGCATATTATTCTATTTTCCATGCAATAAGAAGTATATTAGCATTAGAACCAATAGATTTTAAAAGACATAAGGATGTTATAGCCTATTTTAATCAAAATTATGTTAATACTGAAATATTCCCCAGAAATATGGGAAGGAGGATTGCTAGAGCAAACCAAGTACGTGAAGATAGCGATTATGATGATGAATTTACAGTTAATCCAGATAATACTTTAGTTCAAATACAGACTGCAGAAGATCTTATAATTTTAGTGGAAGAATATATAAATAATAAACTCTCAAAATAGAAAAATTTGAGAGTTTATTACTTCATATAAGTTATGCCAAAGATATTATTTAGTTTCAACAATGGATATAACCATTTTTTCTTCGTTAAAGGTGTCTTTTAATATTTGTTCTGCAAATTCTTTTGTTACTTGATTATATTCTTCTAGATAATCAAAACTATTTATCCCTTTAAAATAGTCTGATAAGAACATCCTGCCAATATCTGCTACTGAATTATAGTCTGTTACATATCTACCATAAATCTTTTTCTTTGTTCTTGTGAATATTTCTTCATCTATTCCATTTTGTTTCATTTTTTCTAATGCTTTTTTGAATTCTTCATTTACCTTTCTTGGTTCTCTTGATTGTCCTGTTATTAATATGTGTGCATAATTACTGGTGAATTCATAGTCTAATTGTGGTTCTATTAATAGTAGTCCTTCACTATATAGTTTTCTATAAAGCTCAGAACTTTTTCCAAATAACATTTCTAATAGTATTTCTATTGTAATATGTTTTTTTACTATATTTTCTGCATTTGGCTTGTCTAAAAATCCTATTGCGAATAATGGGTTGTTTACATCCATTTTTACTGCTTTTTCTTTTTCATTTATCTCTGTTTCTACCCCAGTATATATTCTTTTTATATCTCCTCCATTTTCATTTTTTATAATTCTTTTTTTGACTTCTTCTAATATTTGTTCTGGTACAAAGTCTCCACAGATTACCATTGCCATGTTTGCTAAGTTGTAAAATGTATCACAACAATTATATAGTGTTTGTGGTGTTATTTCTGATATTGATTCTACTGTTCCTGCAATGTCTAGTCTTACTGGATTTTCTTTGTACATACATTTTATCGCATTTAAATATACTTGCCATTCTGGGTAGTCCTCGTACATTTTGATTTCTTGTGCTATTATTCCTTTTTCTTTTTCTACATTTTCGTCTGTAAAGTATGGAGTTTGCACATAATCCATGAATTCGTCTAGCGCTTCATAAAAATTGTCTGTTGCTTCATATAAATATGCTGTGTGGTCATTTGTTGTATATGCATTTGCGTCTACTCCTATTGCTGATAATGTGTCTAGACTGTTTGTTCCATTTCTTTGTTCAAACATTTTATGTTCTAAAAAGTGTGCAACTCCATCTGGTATTCTTACTTCTTCTCCTGTTTTTGGTACTATGAAATGATTATCTATTGAACCAAAGTGGGTTGCCCATATTATATATTTTTTTGCTGTGTTGTTTTTTGGTATTATCATTACGGTTAAACCGTTTTCTAGTTTTTCGATATAGAGCTTTTCTTTTACTTTATTGTTTTCTATTATTTCCATTTTTTCTCCTTCCTTATGTTGAACATAAATTTCCCTTTGGCGTTGTTGCTGTTCAGTCGATTTCCATTCAACGTACACCAGTACGCCTCATGGAATATCTCCTTCACGCGCCTAGCCAAAGAAAAATTTCTGTCCAACTAATAAGTTATATATTCTTAATAATTATTTTTCAACCGTGGTTAAAAAATAGATTGTATTAATCTTTATAGAATTTGCAATATCTATGACTGCCTGTTTTTCTACTTTTTGTACATTCTCTTCATATTCATCATATTCCATTTTGTGTTCTGATATTTCTTGACCAAAGTAATACATCATTTCACTGTCTTGCTCTTCTGGTATTGATTTTATAGTTGCTATTATACTTGCTTTTGCATTTTTAATGTCTTCTTCTGTGAAGTTTCCCTTTTTCATGTCTTCTATTTGAACTTTTATTAAGTCTAATGCTTTTTTGTAGTCTTCTATTTCTATTCCACATCTTATAAATACATTGTTTTTATGTCTTACATAGTTTGAACCTGCAACATATGCTAAATGTTCTTTTTCTCTTACATTTTGGAACATTTTTGAGGTTGGTGTTCCTCCTAGTATTGCATTATATATTAGTGCTGCATATTTAGAGTCCTTATCATTCTTTCCTATTTCTAGTCCTAATACTAATTTTCCTTGTGATACTTCCATTTTTTCTTCTATAATTCTTTCTGGTTCTATTTCTTCTGCTTTTTGACTTGTTTTATTATATATTGGCTGTCTTTCATTTATATTTTTTATGTTATCATTTTCCATTGCTATTTGTTTCGCACCTTCGTCTATTTCTCCTGATATGAATATGTCTATTTTACATTCAGATATCATTTTATTATAGTGTTCATATAAGTTTTTAGCATCTATTTTTTCTAGTTCTTCTACATATCCATATTTATATAGCCCATATGGTTTGTCTTTATACATTTCTTCTATACATCTTTCATATGCGTATTTTGATTTGTTGTCTATTTTTCCTAGTATTATTTGCTTTAGGTTTTCTTTTTCACTTTCTACATATTCTTCTTTGAAATTTCCATTTTCTATTAATGGATTGAATACTATGTCTAGTAATACTTTCATGCTTTCTTCTAATATGTTTTCTTTCTCTGGTAAAAAGTTATTGTTTATACTTTCCATATAGAATTTCAATACATGGTTATCCCCAGTTTTATCCACACCACAGTTAAAATCTGCTCCATACATTTCGTCTAGTTTGTTACTGATTTCTTCAAGGTTTGTTAGTTCTTTTGAACCTCTTCTTAATACCATTGGTATTAATGCATTTTTTGTTACGTTTTCTCTGTTTAATGGTGTTGTTAAAAATACTGCTAATAGGTTTGTTTTGAATTTGTTTGTGTTAATTATATGAAGGTTTATTCCTTCTTTTAATTTTATTTTATTACAGTTCATAAGTTTCTCTTCCTTTCTTATTTTATATTATAGTCATTTTTAGTTTATTTATTTATTTTTTTGTATTTTTCATTACATTCATCTTTTCAAAATATAATTGTCAATGATTTTTGAAAATGTCCCAAAAATTTTTAAACATAAGCCCTAAAAA
>CAMUHU010000046.1 GCA_947088765.1 uncultured Clostridium sp.
CGCCACAGGAATACAAAGTAATGTTAGAGCTATTAAAAGTAGCAAAACAAGTAAACATTACAATATGTACAGATTCATTATTGGAAAGTAAGAATAAAGAAAACGATATATTTTACACGAATAAAAAAACAGTAGCAAAAATTGTAAACTTAGCAAATAATAATGGAATACAAATAGAAAATCCAGTATATTTAGATAAATGTTATAGATTTAAAAATGACGAATTAAAACATTTAGAAGAAAACCTATATAAAACTCCATATAAAAAATATAATGGAGAAGTAAAAAATATAAGTTTATTTTTATCAACAAATCCATACTCAGAAATAGAACATGTAGCAGAAAAAATAGTAGAAATAGTAAGAGATGAAGGAATTAGATATAAAGATATATCAATAATAACCAAAAACATAGATGATTATGCAAGCCTTGCAAAAGCAATATTTAATAAATATGATATACCTATATTTATTGACAAAAAGAAAGATTTAAGTCAAAACATTTTAATAAAATATGTCTTAGCAATGCTAGAAATTTTTGCAAGAAACTGGGATTACGAACCTGTAATAAACTATATAAAACTGGGATTTTGTGACATAACAGAAGACGAAATATTCAAAATAGAAAATTATGCAAGACATTGGGGAATAAAATATAATAAATGGTATAGTAAAGATTGGATAATAGGAGAAAAAGATACACTGGAACTAAATAGAATAAGGAAACTAATAGTAGAGCCACTATTAGAATTTAAGACTAAATTACAAGGTAAAAAAACAGTAAAACAAATAACCAAAATATTATATCAATTCTTAATAGACAATAATATTCAAGAAAAGTTAATAAATAAAGGGGAAGAATTGAAAGACAGCGAACAAATAAAATCAGAATACATATCATCATGGAACTTACTCATGGAAATATTAGATGAGATAACACTAATATTTGGAAAAGATGAGATAAGTTTTGAAAAATATGCACAAATACTAAAAATAGCCTTTAGTGAAAACAATTTAGGAGCAATACCAGCATCAATAGACCAAGTAGTAATAGGAGATGTAAATAGATCAAGAAGTAAAAAGACAAAAGTAATATTTATTATAGGGCTAAATGATGGAATATTTCCAAGTGCAAACAAAGAAGAAGGTTTTATAAATGATACAGATAGAGAAATCTTAAAAGAAAAGGGAATTAGTCTTGCAAAAACTACTAAAGAAAACATATATGAAGAAAATTTCAATATATATAAAGCATTTACAACTGCAGAACAAAAATTATACTTATCATATTCATCTACATCAAATGATGGAAATGCCCTAAAACCATCAACATTAATTTATAAGATAAAAAAGATGTTTAATAACTTACAAGAAAAAAGTGATATAATCAAAAAAGAAGATATAATAACAAATAAAAAAGCAACATTTGAAGAATTATTAAAAAACTTAAGAGACTTAAGTGAAGGAAAAGAAATAAACCCTATTTGGTATGAAGTATATAAAATTTATTCTAAAGATAATGAATGGAAGGAGAAATTAGAAAAAGCAATAAAAGCAGAAAACTATACAAATCAGCCAGAAAAAATAACAAAAGAAAACTTAGAAAAAATGTATGGAGACACAATATTTACAAGCATATCTAGATTAGAACAATATAGAAAATGTCCATTTTCATTTTACTTAAAATATGGACTAAATATAAATGAAAAAGACACATTCAAAATTCAAAATATAGATACAGGAACATTTATGCATGATACAATAGACAGCTTTTTTGGAAAAATACAAGATGAAAACATAGACATAAAAGAAATAACAGAACAAGAGCTAGAAAGAATAGTAAAAGAAATTATAGAAGAAAAATTGAAACTAAACAAAAACTATATATTCACAAGTAGTGCAAAATTTAGAACACTTACATCAAGACTAAAAAGAGTACTGCTAAAATCAATGAAATACATAGTAGAAAGTATACAAAAAAGTGATTTTGAGATATGGGGACATGAAATAGAATTTGGAAAA
Organism: uncultured Clostridium sp.; assembly: GCA_947088765.1. Taxonomy (GTDB): domain Bacteria; phylum Bacillota; class Clostridia; order TANB77; family CAG-508; genus CAKPSH01. The sequence goes on from CAMUHU010000046.1 coordinate 2,022, forward strand.
GTTGGAAAGTATCCAGCCATAGAGATTAAACTAGATAATGGCAAAAAGGTAGAAATTACAGGAAAAATAGACAGAGTAGATGTACTAAAAACGAATGACGGAAAATATGTGAGAATAATAGACTATAAATCATCAGTAAAAGATATAAACCTAGATGAAGTTATGGCAGGATTACAAATACAACTCCTAACATACATGGATGCAGTAACTAAAATAGAAGACTTTATGCCAGCGGGAGTATTATACTTTAACTTAATAGAACCTGTTATAAAAGCAGACAGAAATACCACAAAAGAAGATATAGAAGAACAAATAAAAAAGCAATTTAAGATGAAAGGGATAATAATATCGGACATAAACATAATAAGAAAAATGGACAAAGACTTAGAAAAAGGAGCTTCAAACATTGTACCAGTATATATAGACAGTAAAGAAAACATAAGTAAAACAAAATCATCATGTGTAAGCATAGAAGAATTCAAAGAGTTGCAAGAAAATACAATAAAAACAGTAAAAGAAATAGCAAAAGAAATTTTTGAAGGAAATATTGACATAAAGCCATATTACAAAAATAAAAAAACAGGATGTGACTACTGCAACTATAAATCAATATGTGGATTTAATACAATAAATAATAAATATAACTATATAAAGCATCTTGAATAGGTATAAGAAAGGGAATAATGAATATTTTAGGGTTGAGCCACAGACGGTTCTCTTTAGCAATAAAAAGGAGGAAAATGTGGAAAATTATATTATAAAAAACAACAATGGAATCTCATATCTACAATTCACAAAACTATTAGAATATGAGGATATTATAAAACATGCAATAAGCCTAAAACCTATAGACATTGGTAGTAATGATACGTTTTATAAAAAACAAGAATCTGTATATTTGGATTACCAAAAATTATGTAATGCTATAAACCTAGATTACAAAAAAGTATATAGACCATATCAGACACACACAGATATAGTAAAATGTGTAGAAAATGAAGAAGCGGGAGTATTTACAAAAGACTTTAAAGATGTTGATGCATTAATAACAAATAAAAAGAATAAGATATTATCAATTTCCATAGCAGACTGTATTGATTTATTATTTTTTGACCCTATAAAAAAAGTAATAGCAAACACTCACTCAGGATGGCAAGGAACATATAAATTAATATCAAACAAAACTGTGGAAAAAATGGTGGATAACTATGGATGTAATCCAAAAGATATAATATGTTGTATAGGACCAAGTATAAGAAAATGTCATTTTGAGGTAGATGAAGACTTATCAGAAAAATTTTATGAGAAATTTAAACATTTATCGAAAATTGATGATATAATATCAAAAGGAAGAATAGAAAAAAATAAGCAAAAATACAATATAGACACAGTACTAATAAATAAAGAAACAATGATTGAAATGGGATTAAAAGAAGAAAATATAATAGACTGTGGACTATGTACAGTATGTAATTCAGACAAATTTCATTCATATAGAGTAGAAAAAGAACTAGCAGGAAGAAATACAGGAATAATATGTATGTGCAATGCTAATTCATTGCAATGAATAATTAATAAGAATATAAAGGAGAAAAATTTATGCGTTATCCAGAAAATTTAAAAATAGGAGATACAATAGGAATTTGTGCACCATCTGATGGAATAGTAGAGCCAGAAAAAATAGAAAAATTAAATAAAGCAATAGAACAATTAGAAAATATGGGTTATAAAGTAATTGAAACCGAAAGTGTTAGAAAAAGTATTATAGGAAGAAGCGCTTCAGCTACAAAAAGAGCAGAAGAATTTATGTCATTAATGAAAAACGATGATGTAAAATTAATTTTATATGCTGGCGGAGGAGACTTTTTAATGGAAATGTTAGAAAAATTAGACTTCGAAGAAATAAGTAAAATGAAACCAAAATGGACACAAGGATTTTCAGATATCACTACTATTAGTTTCCCATTAAATGTTATTTTAGGTATACCAAGTATCTACTGTGATGCTGTTAAAGATTATGCAATGAAACCACTTTATCGTAATTTGACAGACGCACTAAAAATAGCATCTGGAGAAGAAATTATTCAAGAATCATTTGAAAAACATAGTATTGGGAAAGAAGATAGTTTAGATTATACATATAATTTAGAATTAGAAACAAAATGGGAAAATATAACAGGGCAAAAAGAAATTGTAATGCAAGGAAGAGCACTTGGTGGATGTTTAGATTGTGTTGATACATTAATTGGTACTAAATTTGATAAAGTGAAGGAATATATCAAAAAATATAAAAATGATGGAATAATATGGTTCTTAGAGTGCTTTGAGATGAACACACCACAACTTGAAAGAATACTTTGGAAAATGAAAAATGCTGGGTATTTTGAAAACTGTAAAGGAATTATTTTTGGTAGATCATTTATTATGAGAGAAGATTATGAATTAACCTTTAATCAGGCTTGTATAGAAGTATTAGGCGGTTTAAATATTCCAATAATAACTAATGCAGATATAGGACATATTCCACCACAACTTGCTATGGTAAATGGAGCGATTTTGAAGATTACATCACAAAATGGAAAAGGAACAGTAGAAACATTTCTTAAATAAGAAAAGAGGAAAATTATATGTATTATAATTGGGAAGAACTAGAAGAAGCAATAAAAGGTTGTAATAAATGTAAACTATGTAATGGAAGAAAGAATATTGTATTTGGAACAGGAAATAAAGAAGCAGATTTAATGTTAATTGGTGAAGGACCAGGTGCAGACGAAGATGTACAGGGAATACCATTTGTAGGAAAAGCAGGTCAACTTATGAATAAGGCATTCATTGGACTAGGAATAAAAAGAGAAGAAGTGTATATTGCAAACATTGTAAAGTGTAGACCTCCCAATAATAGAGACCCAGAAAAGGAAGAAGCTATGATGTGTATTAATTATTTGAGAAATCAAGTAATGCTTGTGAAACCCAAAGTAATAGTTTTATTAGGAAGAATAGCCCTAACTAATATCTTAGGTGAAGAATATAAAATAACTGCTTCAAGAGGAAAAATTATAGAGAAGAAAGGAATTACATATATACCAACATGGCACCCAGCAGCACTTTTGAGAGACGAAACAAAGAAAATTGACTTTTGGAATGATTTAAAATTAGCTATAAATATATTAAATAATTAAGCTTTTCACAAATAAAAATAAGTTTCTAGGAGAGATAATGGAGGCAAAACTAAATAAATTATATAAAGAATGTATACAAGAACTAAAAACAATAGGAATAGATGTAGACATAAGAACAATAGAAATACAACTATTAAAAAGAAACAATAAGCGATATGGATGTTGTAAACAAGAAGACCCAGATAAAAATACGAAATATTATGAAACAATAGGTAATAAAAGATATTTAAGATATGCGAAATTCAATAAACATACTATAGAAATAAGTAAATGGGTTATGATGTTAGAAGAAAGTATAATAAAAAACACTATAATACATGAACTAATACACTGTTTGCCATATTGTAATAACCATGGAGAAGAATTCAAAAGGTATGCAAATTATATAAATCAGAAACTGGGTTATGATATTTCTAGAGTTGGTAATAAAAAGGAAGACTATGAAAAAAGTAATATGGAATATACAGAAAATGTAAAATTTAAATATAAAATAATATGTGAAAAATGTAACCAAACATTCTATAGGCAAAGACTAATGAGGAATTTAATAAGAAAATATAGATGTGGAATATGTGGAGGAAGACTAAAAATATATTACAATTCACAGCTATCCTAACATAAAAATTGGGAATGAAGAAATACAAAAAAATATATACATTAAAATCAAATTATGTTATAATATTTCCATTAGAGGATAAATTGGGGGGAGATAAATGCAAAACGTATTTGATATATTAGAACAAAGAGGATACATAGAACAATTAACACATGAAAAAGAAATGAGAGAATTATTTGAAAAAGAAAGTGTGAGTTTTTATATAGGAATTGACCCAACAGCAAATAGTATGCATATTGGACACTTTGTTGCATTAATGGTAGCATCAATACTACAAAAAGCAGGACATAGGCCAATAATTTTAATGGGTGGAGGAACAGCAGCAATAGGAGATCCATCAGGAAGAACAGACTTAAGACAAATGCTTACAAGAGAACAATTAGATGCAAATGTTGAAGCAATAAAAAAGCAAGCACAAAGATTTGTATCATTTGAGGGAGAAAATGCAGCAATAATAGTAAACAATAAAGACTGGCTTTTAGACCTGAATTATATAGACTTTATGAAAGAAATTGGAAGTAAATTTACAGTTGCAAAAATGATATCACAAGAATGTTATAAAAACAGACTAGAAACAGGATTAACATTTTTTGAAATGGGATATTTGCTACTTCAAAGCTATGACTTTTTATATTTACATGATAAATATAATTGTAAAATGCAAATAGGAGGAAATGATCAATGGTCAAATATCATTGGTGGAGTAGAACTAATAAGAAAAATAGGAACAGAAGACTCTTATGGATTAACCTTCAAACTTTTAACAAACTCAGAAGGTAAAAAAATGGGAAAAACAGCAAAAGGAGCACTTTGGTTAAACCCTGAAAAAACATCACCATATGAATTTTATCAATATTGGAGAAATGTAGCAGATACAGATGTTAGAAAAATATTATGCTTACTTACATTTTTACCAATGGAAGAAATAGATAGATTATCATCATTAGAAGGAGAAAAAATAAACGAAGCTAAAAAAATTGCGGCATATGAAATTACAAAATTAATACATGGTGAAGATGAAGCAAAAAAGGCAGAAGAAGCAGCAAATGCATTATTTTCAGGAAATGGAAACACAGAAAATATGCCTACTACAAAAATTGATAATACTAATATATCAATAGTTGATGTTCTTGTATTAACAGGAATAGCACCATCTAAAGGACAAGCAAGAACATTAATTTCACAAGGAGGAATTACATTAAACGATGAAAAAATAGATGACATAAATTTTAAATTATCTGATGATGATTTTAAAGAAGGGTATGCTATTATAAAAAAAGGAAAGAAGATATACCATAAATTAGAAAGATAATTAACACCATTGTAGGGGCACATTGCATGTGCCCGAAAAAGATATAGAAAAAAATATAATATGAGATGTAGGGGCGGCGAAAGCAAGAAAAAATATAAAAAGAAATATAATACATGAGGTGTAAGGGCGCACAGTGTGCGTCCGCGAAATAAATATACACCAAATTATATTACATAAATATATATAGAATAAGAAAGGAATGGTAGAAAAAATGGTCAAAAGAATTTATGTACAAAAAAAAGAAGGATTTGACATTGAAGCAAAAGGAGTTTTAGCAGATTTAAAAGAAAGTTTACAATTAAAAGAGTTACAAAATGTAATAATACTTAATAGATATGATGTAGAGGGACTAACAAAGGAAGTATTTGAAAAAGCAAAAAACACAGTATTCTCAGAACCACAAGTAGACATATGTTTTGAAGACGACTATGATTTTAAGAAACAGGACAAAGTATTTGCAATAGAATTTTTACCTGGGCAATTTGACCAAACGGCAAATTCATTAGTGGAATGTTTACAAATAATTGCTAGTGGAGGTATAAAACCAATTGCTAGAACTGCAAAAGTATACATATTATCTGGAGAAATCTCAGATGAAGAATTAAATAAGATCAAATCATACTTAATAAATTCTGTTGACTCAAGAGAAGCCACTTTAGAAAAATTCGAAAAATTAGAAGATGAAGCCATTATTCCAGAAGATGTACAAGTTGTAGAAGGATTTATTTCTATGACAGATGAAAATGTAAAAGAATTCTATGAGAAATATGGATTTGCAATGGATATGGCTGATTTAAAATTCTGCCAAGAATATTTCAAAGAAGAAGAAAAAAGAGACCCAACCATTACTGAAATGAAAATGATAGACACATATTGGTCAGACCATTGTAGACACACAACATTCTTAACACAGTTAGAAGTTATAGACATAAAATGGGACTTATTACAAAAAATATATGAAGATTATTTAAAAACAAGAGACTATGTATATGAAAACAAAAAAGCTAAAGATATATGTCTAATGGATGTAGCAACAGTAGCAGTAAAGGAATTAAAGAAAAATGGAATATTGAAAAACCTAGACGAATCAGAAGAAATAAATGCATGTAGTATAAAGGCAAATATATTAGTAGATGGAAAACCAGAAGAATACCTAATAATGTTCAAAAACGAGACACATAACCATCCAACAGAAATTGAACCATTTGGTGGAGCAGCAACATGTTTAGGAGGAGCAATACGTGATCCATTATCAGGAAGAACTTATGTATATCAAGCAATGAGAGTAACAGGATGTGGAGACCCAAGAAAATCAGTAGAAGAGACTTTACCAAACAAATTACCACAAAAGAAACTAACAAATGAAGCAGCACGTGGATATAGTTCATATGGTAACCAAATAGGACTTGCAACAGGAGGAGTATATGAAATATATAATGAAAAATATGTTGCAAAAAGATTAGAAGTCGGAGCATTAATAGCAGCAGCACCTGCTGAAAATGTAGTAAGAACAAGTCCAATACCAGGAGATAAGGTAATATTATTAGGAGGAAAAACAGGAAGAGATGGTTGTGGAGGAGCAACAGGATCTTCAAAAGCACAAAATAGTAGTTCACTTACAACCTGTGGTGCAGAAGTACAAAAAGGAAATGCACCAGAAGAAAGAAAAATACAAAGATTATTTAGAAATCCAGCAGTTACAAAATTAATAAAAAGATGTAATGACTTTGGAGCGGGGGGAGTTTCTGTAGCAGTAGGAGAACTAGCAGATGGATTAGTAGTAAACCTTGATAAAGTACCAAAAAAATATGAAGGATTAGATGGAACAGAACTTGCTATTTCAGAATCTCAAGAAAGAATGGCAGTTGTAGTGTCAAAAGAAAATGCAGAAAAGTTTGTTAAACTTGCAGAAGAAGAAAATTTAGAGGCAACAATAGTTGCAGATGTAGTAGAAGAACCAAGAGTAAAAATGTATTGGAGAGGAAAAACTATAATAGATATAAGCCGTGAATTCTTAAATACAAATGGAGCAAAACGTAGTACAAATGCAACAATAGTAAAACCAGACTATTCAAAATCTTATTTTGAAAAAGAAGAATCAAAAGACATAAAAAATGACTGGATAAAAACAATAACAGACTTAAACTGTTGCTCACAAAAAGGGTTAGTAGAAAGATTTGATAGTACAATAGGATCAGGAACTGTACTAATGCCATTTGGAGGAAAAGAGCAACTAACACCAGAAGAAGGAATGGTAGCAAGAATACCAACATTAAATGGATATACAGACACAGGAACAATAATGACTTATGGATATAATCCAGATATCGCAATATGGAGTCCTTTCCATGGTTCTGTTTGGGCAATAATAGAATCAGTATCAAAATATGTAGCATTAGGTGGAGACTACAAAAATGCATGGTTAACATTACAAGAATATTTTGAGAAACTAGGAAATGATGAAAAAAGATGGGGCAAACCATTATCTGCATTACTAGGAGCATATCTAGTACAAGAAAAACTACAAATAGCAGCAATAGGTGGAAAAGACAGTATGTCAGGAAGTTATAATGAATTAGATGTACCACCAACCCTTGTTTCTTTCTGTGTAGGAACAGTAGATACTAAAAAAGTTGTATCAAGTGCTTTCAAAAAAACAAACTCTAAAGTAGTTTTATTAAAAACTAAAATAGACAAAGACTATTTACCAGACTTTGAAGACTTAAAAGAAAATTATGAATTAATATATGATTTAATAAAACAAGGAAGAATATCAGCAATAAGAACGGTAAGAAACGGTGGAATAGCAACCGCAATAACAAAAATGAGTATAGGAAATAAAATAGGATTTGAATTTGCAAGTGACAAAGAATTATTTAATCCATTATATGGAGCATTTATAATAGAATTAAGTGAAGATATTGAAAACGATAAATTTGTAGAACTAGGAAAAACAACAGACAATTCAAATATCAAAGTAAATTCAGAGGTAGAATTCAATATAGATGAATTAATAAAACTATGGGAAGAACCATTAGAAAAAGTATTCCCAACAAAAACAGAAGAAATAAAAGAAGAAAAAGACATGAATATATTATCAGATAAAAAATCAATACTAATAGCAAAAAATAAAATTGCAAAACCAAAAGTATTTATACCAGTATTCCCAGGAACAAATTGTGAATATGATGTACAAAAAGCTTTTGAAGACGTAGGTGGAACGGCTAATGTAGTAGTATTTAGAAATACAAAACCAAATGACATAAAAGAATCAATAGAAGAATATGCAAAGCAAATAAAAGAATCACAAATAATAATGATACCAGGAGGATTCAGTGCAGGAGATGAACCAGACGGTTCAGGAAAATTCATAGCATCAGTATTTAGAAATCCAATCTTAAGTGAATTAATACATAAACATTTATATGAGCAAGATGGATTAATGTTAGGAATATGTAATGGTTTCCAAGCATTGATAAAATTAGGATTACTACCTTACGGAGACATAATCGAAATGGACGATACAATGCCAACATTAACCTTTAATAAAATAGCAAGACATGAGTCAAAATTAGTAACAACAAAAGTTGTATCAAAACTATCACCATGGTTCAATAAGGTACAATTAGGAGAACAATTTGTAATACCAATATCACATGGAGAAGGAAGATTTGTAGCGAGTGAAAAAGTAATGAAAGAACTAATAGAAAATGGACAAATAGCAACACAATATGTAGATGAAAAAGGAAATGCAACATATGACATAAAATACAACCCTAATGGATCAGTATATGCAGTAGAAGGAATAACAAGTAAAGACGGAAGAATATTAGGAAAAATGGGACACTCAGAAAGATGTTACACAAATGGAATTTTGCAAAATGTACCAGGAAACAAAGACCAAAAGATATTTGCTTCAGGGATTGAATATTATAAATAAGAAACTAGGAAGAGCACATAGCGCTCTTCCTTTATGTAGGCGTTTAGCTTCTACTATGTGATGTGTCGGATTTGTCGGATTTGGCAGTATCACAAGTTTGCTTTTGGGTCATTTCCTGCTTTCCAACGAGTTCATCATTAATTAAAAGATGAGATGTATCACCACGAGTATTATAGGTGAAAAATGAATTGTGTCTGATCCACTTCTTTTCTTCTAGCATAGTGCACCTCCATAAATGCATATTTTAATTTAAAACTTCCTCAATATTATAGCAAATTTTATGTTAATTGTAAATAGAAGAAAAATAAAATTACAGATATTACAAAACAAATTTTCGAGAAATGCTTGACTTTTAGTATAAAAACTCATATAATCTTGTAAGAAGATAAGTAAAACAGAGTGTGGTGTGTCGCCTACTTAATGAAAGGAGGCGATGCATATGTTATTAGAACAAGTATATCTACTATTTATATACATACAATTTATAATGCTTGCAATGGTAACAGTTGTCGCTATTGCCTTATTTGTAGCTCTAGTAGTTACAATGAGAAAATTAGACAACAAAAAAAACACATCTCTGTCTGGTAGTTAGAGATGTATTTAAAATTTTTTAAAACAATCTAGCGACACGCCACATTTCTGTGGTCACTTGTCTTCTATAATTATTATATGAAAAAAATCAGAAAAAGTCAACACTATTTTAAATTTTTAAACTTCATAGTAATTTAAATAAATCTATGTTATACTATCATTAGAAATTTTATGGAAGGAGGATTATATGTCACCAGTAAGAGAGAAATTTGTTAGGATAATCGAGAATTTACCATATGACCTAGATAAAGAAATATTAAAAAGAGACACAAAAGAAATTTTACAAGAAATAACTCAGAAATATGTTGACACCTATGGTACAGACGATTTGTCTGAAAAAGACAAAGAATGTATACAAGAATTAATAGGAAATGAAGATTAGAAAGGAAAGTGATTAATATGAATAATAAAGAAGAAGTATCAATCGAAAAGATTAATGAACTATTAAAAAAATCCGAAACAGATGATGGAACATTTTATGGAGCATTATATGATTTATACCTTTTAATAGGAATTGCAAAAGGAATAGATGATATAAAAAATGGTAGAGGTATAACTTTAGAAGAACTTCACAAAGAAATGGAGGAGTTATATGAAAGTACTAGTCGAAGATTTGGCTAAACAACAGCTTATAGACATATATTATTATAATTACCAATATTCTTTAAGAAATGCAATAGAAACAAACAGAAACATTATGCTACATATAGATTATTTAGAAGATTCTCCATATATAGGTAGATATATACCAGAAATGTCAGATAAGAGTTTTCGAGAAATTATATATAGAAAAACAAGACATTCAGGATATAGAATTATGTATTATATATCAGAAAAAAGCAATACAATTTATGTATTTAACATTATGAATAGTAAACGAGAATTTATTCGTATCTTAAAACAAAATAATTATTTCAGAGATTATTGTATTTTTTAAATCAGTATTTATTTGATTCTTTTAGAAAAATCCAAATTTACAAATAATTTATTATAGTAATTTTAAATCATTTATGGTATACTACCATTATAGATTATAAAAGCATTAATAGGAAATGAAGATTAGAAAGGAAAGTGATAAATATGAATAGTAAAGAAGAAATATCAATTGAAAAGAATTGCAGAATTTTACAAAAAAGTAGTTGAACCAATTGAAAAAGACCATAATGTAATATATGAAAACCAGAGGAATATGTAATAAAATGTTTAGAGAGTGGCAAAGACATATTATGAAAAAATTTAATATAAAAAGGAAGTTATAAGAAATGAAAGTAATACTAGCGTCGCAATCTCCAAGAAGAAAAGAACTACTAGATTTATTGAAAATCAAATATGAAATAATACCCAGTAAAGTAGACGAAACATTAGAAGAAGGACTTTCAATAATAGAACAATCAAAAAGATTAGCATACATAAAAGCAAAAGAAATCTTTAATAAAACAGAAGGAGACAGAATAATAATAGGGTGTGATACGATGGTGATGAAAGACGACAAGATTTATGAGAAACCAAAAGATAAACAAGATGCAATAAATATGATAAAACAATTAAACAATTCATCACATCAGGTAATAACAAGTTTATGTGTAATAATACAAGACAATGGGCAATTTAAGCAGTATTTAGATTATGATATAGCTAAAGTATATTTAAATGATATGACACAAGATGAAATTGAAAGATGGGTAAAAGAAGGAAAACCACTAGATAAAGCAGGGGGATATGCAATACAAAGTGAATTTTGTGTCTATGTAAATAAAATAGAAGGAAACTATACAACAATAGTAGGCTTACCAATGCATAAATTATACTCTGCAATAAAAGAATATATATCTTTGTAATAACATATAAATAATATATTTCCAAAAATTAACAGTATAAAAATCAAAAAAAATAGTTGACAATAATAAAGAAAGATGTTATGATAATATAGACGCTGATGAGAGCAACATAATATCAAAAAGTGTATATTTAATATATACAAACTGGTAATATGATAAAACGTGATAAAGAAGAACAACATTACTAGTTTTTCTTTTGCCTAAAAATGCTTACAAACTAGAAGAATGTAAGAAAGCAAAGGATATTAAAATATACTAGAAAAAAGTTTCATAAAAAAATTAAAAAAAGTATTGACAAATAAAAACAAAATGTGCTATTATAAATAAGCACTGCGCA
>CAMUHU010000047.1 GCA_947088765.1 uncultured Clostridium sp.
GGTTGGGACATTTTCTCATTTCTTTACTTAAGACATTATCACATTTCTTTCATAGCAACTTAAAAATCATTATATTTTTCTTGCGTTTACATAAATTGTATGATATAATAATTAATATTTCAATGCAATTTTGTGTAGTTCATTGAATTGCACAATGGTTACTCTATTAAAATTTTTTCATTATGAAAGGAGATTATTTCTATGAAAAAAGTAAATGTTTTTGTGTCTGGAGTTACTGGACGGATGGGCAAACGGATAGTAGAGGCAGTTAATCAGCACCCTAATTGGAAAGTCTGTGGAGGCTTCGGCCTTGGCGAACATCAATATCATTTTCCTGTTTGGGAGGGTGGTAATTGCCTTCCATCATCGATGTTCGCCACAAAAAAACCTGATGTCATCATCGACTTCTCTACTCCTGTACTTTCCAATTTTGTTTACTACAATTTTGCCTGCTATTATGGTGTTCCTATGGTCTGTGCAACCACAAAGTTGCCTGCAGACCTCATTGAACACATGAAGAAGCAGACAGTAGTTCCTGTATTTCAGGCGTACAACATGGCATATGACGTCTATGTGTTTACTCAGGCAGTAGCTAATTTGGTAGCAAAATTACCGAAATGCCACATTGACATCATTGAGGTTCACCACATTGGGAAAAAGGATGCACCAAGTGGGACAGCTCTTAATTTAGCAGAGGCTATTAACAGAGCTTTAGGAGATACTCATTCAATTATTTTCAATCCAAGCTTAGATGTTCCTCGTGTTGCAAATGAAATTCATATTCACTCAAGAAGAAGTGGCTCAGTAGCTGGTAAACATACAGTTGAGCTTAGGTCTTCTGATGAATATGTTATAACACTTGAGCATGAAGCAATTTCTCCTAAGATTTTTGCATCGGGTGCCATCAAAGCGGCAGAGTTCCTGCTTGAACAGAAGCCTGGCTATTATAACATGGACAGTCTGGCATGATTTAAGAGTAACACAATCGAGTAGAGATATTGGTCTGATAGAAATACAGACCAATATCTCTTTGGCTATTCTAAAGTAATTTCCCCACCCTCTAACTAAGTAGTTGATTTGTTTTATTCTATTGTCTAGGCTTATGCTCCAATTTCTTTTATTTCTTCTTTTACATTTTCAAAGTTTTCTAAATTATTCTTTATTTCTTTTGTATCAATAAATATTAGATATAAACTAATTTATTTATATCTAATAGTACACCTGTATTTTTCAAAAAAATTGCATTTTTTCTATTCTACTGCTCTATGCAAAATATTTGCTACATATTTCATACTTGCTAAACACTGTTCTAATGTGTTTCCTGTTGCTCCTACTTCTATTATTGTAGATGCTGTCGTTAAATGTTGATTATATCTAGCATTCCTTAAAATTATTGGTCTAAATAATCCTGGATATAATTCATCTGCTATACTTTGGACTTTTATTGCATATTGTAAATTCTTTCTCCAATTATCATGTGCAAGTCCTGAACCATCTGTTCCAATTACAAACATAACTTGTGCACAAACTTCATCTCCTATTTGTACACTCGGTGCATAATTGCTTTTACTTCCAACTGCATCTCTATGTAAATCAATAGCGATTTCTGTATCTTTATTTTTAGATAATATGCTTTCTAAAGTCTTTAATGATCTCCCATATGAGCCATTATATGATGGATAATCGTGATAAGTTTTATTATGTATGACATTAAATCCATATTTTTCTAGTTGCGATGATAATTCGTCTCCCACTTTTGCAACAGTAAAGTTTAGGTCTGTAGTTCTATAAGAATCTGTCATTGGGTATTTGTAGTTTTCTGTTGGTGTATAACTTTCACATGTGTGTGTGTGATATATAACTACCTTTTTATTATTTGTAAATGTATATGAGGCATTTTCTAATATTGATGAGATATCAAATTCTGTTTGATTGTTTATTTTTATGTCTTTATAATTATTTGTGTATGTCTCTTTTATATTATTTTCATCTATTATTTTTGTTTCCTTGTTTTCTAAGTCTTCTACTTCTAATTTTTTTTCTTCTTGTTCTTCTGGTTCTATATATTCTTCTTTTGGTGGTTCTATCGAAATTTCCTTGTCTATTTGTTTTTCTGTCATATTCTCAAATATTCCAATTTGCATTGATAGTATTTTTATTCCCCAATTCGTTTTATTTTTTTCTTCTACATTTATATTTTCTTCTACTACCTTTGTAATTGGAAGTTCATATTTTAGACATTTTAGTAATGAGGTCTTTTTTTCTTCTTGTTTTATTTCTTTGTTTGGTTTTAATGATTTTGCTAATACTATGAAAAGTATTACTATTGCAAAAAAAATGAATATATATTTAATAATCTTTTTTAGATTTATAACAGTTATCTTCATTAGATTCTCCTTGTCCTAAACACTATTATTATATATATTCATTTATATTTATTTTATTACTTAGATAAATAAAATTATTTTTTATAAATTTCAACCTATTTTACTCATTTTTTCTACATACTCAACATCTTCTATTTTATTAATTGCAAAGCATTTCTTTCCTAAATCTTTTAAAGAGGCTCCACAATGATATAATTCTTTATTATCTATTATTATAAATCTATCATGAAATCTATTTGAATATTCTATTTTTAAAGTTGGGTATTGTTTATTGAATTTTTGCTTATCTAACTTTCTTAAATTGCTGTTTTGTGACGTTAATATAACTACTTCTACATTTTTATTTTTCTTCGATAACATTTTTAAAACACTATCATCTATGTAGTTATCTATGATTAAAATTTTCTTTTGAGCCGTTTTTATAATATCTATTATTAAACTATATGCATCATAAATTTGTCCATTAAAAAATATCCTTTGTTTAAAAGTTTCCTCTTCATTTTTTTGTAATTCGTTAAATACTTCTTCGAATTTTTGATTACATTCTATCATTTGATATTCCAAAGTTGAAATTCTATTATTTATATTAAAATTATTAGCTATAATTTTTCGCATTTCTACAAATGCATCCATTATATTTATACTTACCTGTATTGCTATTTTATTTCTTAGTAGCCCAGAAAGCATTGCTATACCTTGTTCTGTAAATACGTATGGTAGATATTTTGTACTTCTATATTTATTATCTTCTACTTTAGAGGTGGTCACAGTTTGTGACCACATATTATTTAGTTCTTTTTCTTCAAAACTTGAAGTCACAAATTGTGACTTCAAGTTTGCAAATTCTTCTAACGTTAATTTGAAGCAAAATCTATCAGGAAATCTATTTATATTTCTTTTCACTGCTTGGTTTATCTTTTTTGTTTCATTATGATATAACATAGCTACATCACTATCTAACATTACTTGTTTTCCTCTTATTGTATAAATTAAGTTTTTAATATCTTCTTTTCCGTATGCTACCCCATTTAATTCTTTATTTATTAGTGCAATACTATTTTCTTCGTTCATAATTATCACATCCTTGACAATTTCAGTTATAATTATAGAACACTTGTTTCACTATGTCAAGTATTTACCTCAAAATAACAAAATATATGTGTTATTTTCCATCTTTTCTTTTTTGCATATAATATGAGCATTTTGCTAAAATCACAGTTGGTGTTAGTTTTGAAAAGAATTTTGCTAATTTTATTGAAAATCCTGGTACTATATAAAATTTATTTTTTAGCATCTTATCTACTGTATATTTTGCTACATATTCACTTGTTAAAGATTTTATTTCAAATTGCACATTTCCTACATTATTAAAGTTTGTTTTTACTGGTCCTGGACATAATAAGCTTATTTTTACTTTAGAGTTTTGTTTATTTAACTCTTCTCTTATTGCTTCTGAAAGTCTTACTACATATGCCTTTGAAGAATAATAAGTTGCCATTAATGGCCCTGGCATAAATCCTGCTATTGAGGCTACATTTAGTATTCTACCACTATTTCTTTTAGTCATATTTTGTAAATATAATTTAGTTAATAGATGTAATGCTGTTATATTCGTTTTTATTATTCTTAATTCTTTTTCTAAATCTGTTTCTGTGAATTTCCCAAATTCCCCTAACCCTGCATTGTTTACTAATATATCTATGTCTTTTGCTTTTTCATATAATTTTTTGCAATTTTCCTCTATTGTTAAATCCATATCTATTATTTCTACTTTTGTTGTTAAATCTTTCTTTAATTCCTCTAACTTTTCTCTATTTCTTGCTACTATTACTAGGTCATATCCTCTTTTTGATAATTCTCTTGCAATGTCTCTTCCAATTCCAGAAGATGCTCCTGTTATTAAAGCTCTCATAATTTATTTTTCTCCTTATTTAAGTTTAGCCTCCATACAGCGGGCGATTATTAATCGCCCCTACACTCTCTATACTTCTAAAATACTGCTTTTAATCTAATTTACTAATTTTCTATATATATTGGTTATCTTCTACTTTAGAGGAGGTCACACTTTGTGACCAGATATTCTTTATTTCTTTTTCTTCAAAACTTGAAGTGACAAACTGTGACTTCAAGTTTGCAAATTCTTCTAATGTTAAATAGAATATATTTCTTTTGAATAGAGGGCACTACAATGTGCCCCTACTTTAATATCTAAATTTTAGTTACATCTATATTTATTTTTTCTCCATTGATATTACATTCTGTGTATTCTTTTCTTTCTGCATTATATACAATTTCTATTGTTAATGTTTCTTTTTTTATTTCTGGCTTATTTTTTTCTATAACTTCTTGTAAAGTTTTATTTCCGTTTACATATAACGTAATTCTGTCTAATACCTCAAATCCTTTGTCTTTTCTCATATTTTGGATTTTTGATATTAATTCTCTTACATATCCTTCTTCTTTTAATTCTTCTGTTATTGTTGTATCTAATATTACACCTAAAGTTCCTGTTCCTGCAAATGCAAATCCTTCTATTCCTTGCATTGTTACAAGTAAATTATCTGCATTTAATTCTATTTCTGTTTCTCCTAATTTTGCTACTACTGATTCACCACTTTTTATTTTTGATGCTAATTCCATTTGATTTTGAGATGATATATATTTCTTTATTTCTGGAATTAGTTTTCCATATGTTTTTCCTAATACTGGTAAATTAGGCATTATATTAAAGTTTACATACTTTGATAAATCTGCTCCAAGTACTACTGTCTTTATATTTAATTCATCTTTTATAATGTCTCCATAATAATCAGGAATTGCCTTTTCTGATATTAACATTTTTGAAAGTGGTTGCCTATTTTTTATATTAGCTGAGTTTCTTGCACTTCTTCCTAATTTTACTAAGTTATATGCTAATTCCATTTCTTCTTCTAGATTTTTATCTACTTCTTCTGCATGATATTCTGGCCACATGTTTAAATGAACACTCTCTTTAGCATTCTTATCAAGTGATACTACTAAGTTTTGATACATATTCTCTGTTATAAATGGTACAAATGGTGCTGCTACTTGACATAGTGTTACTAAAACTCTGTATAGTGTTATAAAGGCTCCTAATTTGTCATCTGTTAGTGCATTTGCCCAAAATCTGCTTCTATTTCTTCTTACATACCAGTTTGAAAGTTCATCTGTGAAATTTTCTATATCTAGTGCTGCTCCTGTAATATCATAAGCTTCTAATTTCTCATCTACAGATTTTACTAATGTGTTTAATTTACTTATTATCCATTTATCCATTACATTTTCTGAAACAAATCCTTTATGTTCTAATGGATTAATTTTATCTATCTCTGCATATAACACATAAAATGAATATACATTCCATAAAGTTCCTAAAAATCTTCTTGAGGTTTCCCCAACATCTTCTTTTGAAAATCTTGTTGGTAACCATGGTGCACTTGATGTATAGAAATGCCATCTTGTAGCATCTGCTCCTTCGCCTTCCATTACTTCAAATGGGTCTACAACATTTCCTTTTGATTTTGACATTTTTAATCCTTTTTTGTCTAGGACATGTCCTAATACTATACAATTCTCAAATGCTGATTTTCCAAATACTGCAGTTGATACAGCAAGTAATGTATAGAACCATCCTCTTGTTTGGTCTACTGCTTCTGATATAAATTGTGCAGGGAAATTCTTTTCAAATAATTCTTTATTCTCAAAAGGATAATGTAATTGTGCAAATGGCATTGAACCTGAATCAAACCAACAGTCCATAACTTCTTTTACTCTTGTCATTTCTTTTCCACATTCAGGACATTTTAAATGAACATCATCTATATATGGTTTATGAAGTTCTATATCTTCTGGTACATTTATTCCTTTTTCTTTTAAATCTTTTATGCTTCCTATACATTCTTCATGTCCACATTCACATTGCCATATTGGAAGTGGTGTTCCCCAGTATCTATCTCTTGAAATACACCAATCTATTACATTTTCTACAAAATTTCCAAATCTTCCTGTTCTTATTGTATCTGGATACCAATGAATTTTGTTATTATTTTCAATAAGTTCATTTCTTAATGTAGTCATTGCTACAAACCAGCTCTCTTTTGGATAATATAGTAATGGGGTATCACATCTCCAACAGTGTGGATATGAGTGCATATGTCTTTCTGATTTGAATAATTTATTAGCATTTTTTAGATATTCTACTATACTTTCATTGCATTTTCTTACATTCTTTCCAGCCCATGGTGTAACTTCTTCAACAAATTTTCCTTCTTTGTCTACTAAATTTATAAATGTTATTCCATTTTGTTTTGCTACAAAACTATCATCTTCTCCATAAGCAGGTGCTATATGAACTATACCTGTACCTTCTGATAAACTTACATAGTCTCCATGTATTACTTCAAAAGCTTTTCCTTCTACTTTTCCATATGGTAATAGTTGATCATATTTTGTTCCTAATAGCTCTTCACCTTTAAATTCTTTTATAATGTCATATTTTCCTTCTCCCAAAATTTCATCACATAGGTCTTTTGCTAATATATATATTTCTCCTAATTTCATATTACAGTTTTCATCTATTTCTACATCTTCTTTAAGTTTTGCTTCAACATATGTAAAGTTTTTATTTACACACAATGCTAAGTTTGAAGGCAATGTCCATGGTGTTGTTGTCCATGCTAATATATATTTGCTTTCATCTATTTTAAATTTTGCTACACAAGTCATGTCATTTACATCTTTGTAACCTTGAGCTACCTCATGCGAAGATAATGCCGTACCACATCTTGGACAATATGGCATAACTTTATGTCCTTGATATATTAAATTTTTGTCCCACATTTGTTTTACTGCCCACCAAATAGATTCTATGTATTCATTATGGTATGTTACATATGGGTTTTCCATATCAACCCAATAACCTATTTGGTCTGTCATTTTTTCCCATTGTGAAACATAGTTAAATACACTTGATTTACAATCTTTGATAAATTTCTCTACACCATATTCTTCTATTTGTGCTTTTCCAGATATTCCAAGTTTCTTTTCTATTTCAAGTTCTACTGGTAATCCTTGTGTATCCCATCCCGCTTTTCTAATTACTTTATAACCTTTCATTACTTTATATCTTGGTATAATATCTTTCATGACTCTTGTTAAAATGTGTCCAACATGTGGTTTTCCATTAGCCGTTGGTGGTCCATCATAAAATGTAAAGTATTCTCCATCTTTGTTCAATTTGAAATTTTTATCTATTATGTCGTTTTCTTTCCACATATTTAAAACTTCTCTTTCCATTCCTGGAAAACCATTTGGTAATTCAACTTTTTTGTACATTTATATTCCCCCCATATTATAATTAATAGTGAATGGTGAATAATTATTCATTATTCACTTTTCATTTTCATCATTCACTATCCAATTTTTAAGCACTTTGTTTGTTTTTTTCTATTACTTTTTTTCTTTTCTTTTTCGTTGTAGATTTTTGTTCTTTATTTTCATTTATAACTAATTTTGGTGGCTCATGATTTAATACTGTTTCTTTAGTTATAATACATTTTTCAATTTTATTGTTTGAAGGTATATCAAACATAATATCTCTCATTATTTCTTCTATAATTGAACGGAGTCCTCTTGCTCCTGTATTTCTTTCTATTGCCTTATTTACAATAGCTTGTAGTGCTCCATCTTCAAATTCCAATTCTACTCCATCTAATTCTAATAATTTTTTATATTGTTTTACTAAAGCATTTTTTGGCTCTGTTACTATTTTAATAAGTGCCTCTCTATTTAATTCTTTTAATGTAGTTACAATAGGCAATCTCCCTACAAATTCTGGGATTAATCCAAACTTTAATAGATCTTGTGGTAATAGATCTTCATATGCCTTATATTTATCTATTTCTAGATTACTATCTTTTTCTTGACCAAATCCTATTAATTTTTTTCCTATTCTTTCGTTAATTATTTTGTCTAGTCCCTCAAATGCTCCTCCACAAATAAATAATATGTTTTCTGTATTTATTTGAATTAATTCTTGATGAGGATGTTTTCTGCCTCCTTGAGGCGGAACTGATGCAATTGTTCCTTCTATAATTTTTAAAAGTGATTGCTGTACACCTTCTCCACTAACATCTCTTGTTATTGATGGGTTTTCTGATTTTCTAGTTATTTTATCTATTTCATCAATATATACTATCCCTTGTTCTGCCTTTTCTACATCATAATCTGCTGATTGAATTAACTTTAATAATATGTTTTCTACATCTTCTCCTACATATCCTGCTTCTGTTAATGTAGTTGCATCTGCTATTGCAAATGGAACGTTTAAGATTTTAGCTAAAGTTTGTGCTAATAATGTTTTTCCACAACCTGTAGGACCTAATAATAATACATTACTTTTTTGAATTTCAACATCATCAATATCTTCTTGATTATTTATTCGTTTATAATGATTATATACTGCTACTGCTAAAGTTTTTTTTGCGTCTTCTTGACCTATTACATAATCATCTAATATACTTTTTATTTCTTGCGGATTTGGTAATTCCTTATTTTCTTCTTCAACTGGATATTGCATATCATCATATTCTAAATCGTCTTCATCTAATATATTTCTACATACACCTATGCATTCATCGCATATATATACTCCTGGTCCTGCAATAATTCTTTTCACGCCTGTTTGTGGCTTACCACAAAAGGAACATTTTATATTTTTCTCTTTACTCTTTGGCATTAACGTGCCTCCTATTTATTATATTTTATTATTGTTTCTTTTGGTTTCATTTTTATACTCTATTCTTTTGTATATTTAAAAATTTTGATTATAGGGGCATATTGCAATGTACCCGCTTTGAAAATTATCTTCATTTCTGCGAGCACGCTACAACATGCCCCTACAATTATTAATATACATTACACGTCCATGTCTAATTTGGGGCTTGTTTTAGTTTTATTGTGGTCTTTCCATTATTCCGTCTATTAAACCATATTTTAATGCTTCTTCTGCTGTCATGTAGTTGTCTCTTTCTGTATCTTTATTAATTACTTCTAATGGTTGACCTGTTCTTTCACTTAATATTTTGTTTAATTTTTCTCTGGTTTTTACCATATGGTCTGCATGTATTTTAATTTCTGTCGTTTGTCCTTGTATTCCTCCTCCCATTATTAATGGTTGATGTATTAGAATTTCTGAGTTTGGTGTTGCATAACGTTTTCCTTTTGTTCCTGAGGCCAGTAATACTGCTCCCATACTTGCTGCCATTCCTATACATATTGTTGATACTGGACATTTTATATAATTAATTGTATCATATATTGCCATACCTGCTGTTATAGAACCTCCTGGACTATTTATGTATAAATAAATTTCTTTATCTGGATCTTCTGCTTCTAGAAATAATAGTTCTGCAACTATTACATTTGCACTTGCTTGATCTACCTCTTCTCCTAAAAATATTATTCTGTCTTTTAATAGTCTTGAATATATATCATATGATCTCTCGCCTTTGTTTGTTTGTTCAATTACATATGGTATTAATGTATTTCTTTCATCTAACATTAATTTTTCCTCCCTTGTTTAATTTACTTTACTTATTTGATTTTTGCATTGTCAACAATGAATTTTACAACTTTTTCATTTACTATAAAGTTTTTGATATAGTTCATAAATTGTTCGTTTTGTTTTAATTCATCTGCTGATTTTCCATAAGTATCTGCCATTTCTGTAACTTTTGTATTAATAGCTTCTTCCTCTGGTTCTATTTTTTCTTCTTTTATTATAGCCTCTAATACTAATCTTGTTTTTACAGATATTTTAGCTTGTTCTTCGTTTTCTTTTCTGAATTCTCCCATTGTCTTTCCTACCATTTGTAAGTAGCTTTCTAAATTCATTCCTTGATATTGTAGTCTTGTTTCAACATCTTTTACTATATTATCTATTTCTGTTTCTATCATTCCTGATGGAATATCAATTTCTGTGTTTTCACATACAGCTTTTATTGCTTCATCTTCTGTTTCATACTTTTCTCTATTTTTGTTCTCGTTTTCTAATTTTTCTTTTATACTAGCTTTTAATTCTTCTAATGTGTCAAATTCACTTGTGTCTTTTGCAAATTCATCATTAATTTCTGGAATTTCCTTCCTCTTTA
Source organism: uncultured Clostridium sp. (assembly GCA_947088765.1). Classification (GTDB taxonomy): domain Bacteria; phylum Bacillota; class Clostridia; order TANB77; family CAG-508; genus CAKPSH01. The sequence goes on from CAMUHU010000047.1 coordinate 10,559, forward strand.
TTTCATGCACTTTAACCTTAAATGTTGCATCTTTTCCTTTTAATTCTTCAGAAAAATATTCTTCAGGAAATTTTACATTAACTTCTTTTTCTTCATCTATATTCATTCCAACCATTTGATCTTCAAATCCTGGAATAAATGTATTGCTTCCTATTTCTAGTTCATATCCTTCTGCTTTTCCACCTTCAAATGCTTTTCCATCAACAAATCCTTCAAAATCCATTACAACTGTATCTTTATTTTCAACTGGTCTATCTTCTACTACCACTAGTCTAGAATTTCTTTCTGCCATTGTATTTAATTCTTTGTTAATATCTTCTCCATTTAAAGGATATTCTATTTTTTTTATTTGTACACCTTTATATTTTCCAAGTTTTACTTCTGGTTTTGTTTGGATAACTGCTGTGAAAATTAAGTCTTTACCTTTTTCCATTTGTTTAACTTCAATTTCTGGTTTACTTACTGGTTCAAGATTATTTGTTTTTATTTCTTCTTCAAATACTGGTGGAACTACATCGTTAAAAGCATCTTCATAAAATATTTCTGTTCCATACATTCTTTCTGCCATTTCAAATGGAGCTTTTCCTTTTCTAAATCCTGGTATATTAAAATATTTTGAACTTTTAACATATACTGTTTTTATTGCTTTTTCAAATTTTTCTGCTTCTATTGTAAATTCTAATTTTAATTCATTTGCATTTTCTGTTTTTTCGATTTTCACGCTCATCTCTTTTTCTTCCTCTCTACTTTTTTAATTTTAATGTTATTATTATATCCGCTTTTTTGTGCAGTGTCAATAGTTTGGTTATTCTTTTTTCAAGGGCACAGTGGTGTCATTTCTATGGGGTATTCCCGCAAACGGCACCCCTACATATTCTAATTTCTAATCTCTAATACCTAACCTCTATCTCAATATTGCCTTATCCATTCTTCTATATTATAGAATATATTATAAAAATTAGGTGTTATTCTTCCTTGTAAATCTTGTATATATATTATAGTTCCTCTATTAAAATACAAACTTACATATGGTCTTTCTTCTTCTATTAATCTAATTAGTTGTTTATATTTGTTTTGTAATTCGGTTTCATTATCTGATAAGTCTGCAATTTCTCTTAAAAGTTCTCTCGCTTCTGAATCTTCAAATTGTGATAAATTTCCCTTTCCTATATAACTTGTTAAATCTGGACTAATTCCAATTAGTTTACCTGTTAAAATCATGTCATAGTTTTTGTTCTCTAAGTATTTTGCATATTGTGATGAATTTGCCCTTATTATATTTACGATTATTCCCATTTCTGCTAGCTGTTTTTCAATTTCTTCTGCAGCTGCAAGTCTTTTTGAATTATTCGCATCTACTACTAAGTTCAATCTTGCCCTTATAGTTGTACCATTCTCTTGTTTTTGCCAATTTCCACTTACAAATTCCCAACCTTTTTCTTCTAATAGTTCTTTTGACTTATTTGTATTATAACTAGAACTTACCTTTTCTACCTTATATAAATAATTTGATGTACTTACTGGAAAGTCTGCAACATAATATTTATTTTCATATACAGAAGTTACTATATTTGATTTGTCTATCGCATAATTAATTGCTTTTCTTAGTTCTTCATTTTTTAATATTGTGCTTGAACAGTTAAGTGCTAAATAATCATATTCTCTTCCAATATATTCTACCGTTTTATATCCCATTGTTCCTATATATTCTTCATAATTTAGACTTTGAGTTGTCATTAGATCGAGATTTCCTAATTTAAATGCATTATATGCTTCTCCAGCAGATGCATACATTTTTACTAAAATAGTTTCTAATGACAAATTTTTTCCTGCTGATAGTCCCCACCAATTATTGTTCTTTTTTAACTCTATTTCTGTACTTGTTATATTTCCAATTATATATTTACCTGTTCCTGGAGCATTGTTATTTTTTTGACTAGTAGCAATTATATCATTTTCATAATATTGTGATGACATTATTGGGAAAGTCAAATTGTATTCGAAAAATGGAATTTTATCATCTATAGTTATTTTTATTGTATAAGTACTTAATATTTCTACATTTACTATATGTTGTACATTAGAATAATAAATTGAATTTTCACCCATTGCTTGTATTTGTTCTATTGTAAACTTTACGTCATTAGCAGTAAGTTGTCCACCATTTTGCCATTTAACCCCTTCTTTTAAAACTATTACATAAGCAGTATCACTTAAATTTATCCATTCCTTTGCTAAACAATTTTCAATTTGATAGTCTTCTGTAATTGATAACATTGGTTCATATATTAGTTTAGATATATCTTGTATATTTTGATTATTACTGGTTATTGGATTAATTGTATCAACATTTACAGCTGAAACTCGTAATGTTGTTATGGTTGTTAAATTTTTTTCTTCTTTTTCTTGGGCTGTTTCCTCTACTGTACTTTCATCATTTCCTTTTTTATTTAAGTATACAGCAAATATTATTAATGCTATTACAAATATTACAAATACATATTTTAAAAAATTGTATTTCCTCATAATCAATTCCTTTCTAAAAAATGCAATCACTCTATTTTCTGTTTTTGTTAAACCTATTTTATATTATTTTCAATTTTTATGCAATATATTATATTATAAAAATTTTTAAAATGGCTGCAACAGAGTTGCAGTCCAGTCCACCAATAATTTTTAATTCAATATCTTTTCAATAGCATTTAATAATTCGCCTTTTAACTTTTCATCTAATTGTGCCAAATCCTGCTGTTTAAGTTTTACTTTCATCCCATCCACTGCTGTGACCCCCCAGTTAATCCAATCACTTATCGAGGCAAAATCCACATCAATCTGATACATTTTCCCATTTATATGAATCGAGTAGAGTAGAAAATTTTAATAATAAAATTTTTCATCCCCTCTCACACCA
>CAMUHU010000048.1 GCA_947088765.1 uncultured Clostridium sp.
TTTGATAATTTAAGCATATTTCTGTAAGTATCTCCTTTAATTTTATTCTTTGGTTATTATCTAAGAAGTAAATTGTATTATTTATCACTTCTTTAATAAATAACTCCTTCAACTATTTTTCTCCTCTCTTATATGAAAAGAAGAATAGATTTTTATTTTTTCTATTCTTCCTTTACATTATTTAAAATTCTTTTAATATTGATTTTATTATATCTATGAAGTTATTTTCATCAATTCTTTGTGATTCTATATAAAATTTATAGCCATTATACTCAAAATAAGCTTGTGCATTTACTTTACTGTTATCAAAAAAGTTTTTTGTTTTAAATAATTTTACTTCATAACCATTAATAATTGAACTTAACAAATTATTCTCATTTGGTAGCATACATTGTAAGATTTTATTTTCTTTTGTAAATATTATTTCTGTTGAAGGTGCATTATTTCCATCCATATAATATATTAATTCATATTGTTGTAGTTTTGAATACTTTGTATCCTCTGCATTCTCTTTTACATATACCATTCCTTGTCTTAAGTGTCCATATTGTTTTAATATATCTATGTTTTTTATAAATCCAAATTTTTCTTCAATATTTGTGTCTTTCCATTCTCCATCAACATCTACTAATTTTCCTGAAATAGATGCTACATTTTTTATACTTTCTGCATTAAATATTATATTATCATTTTGTGCTACTTCTTTTTCATTACTAACATTTTCTACATTTGAATTATCTACTTTTCCTAATTCATTTTTATTGTTTATAGGTTTATTATAATTTATAACAATGCTTATACATAAAACTAACATTGCAACACTAGAAGTTATACCATAAATTATTTTTTTATTTCTTACTTTATTCATATTTTCTTCCTCCTTTACTTTTAATATTACATTTTGATAAATTTTATCTTGATTAATTTTTTCACTAAGAATATCTTTCATTACTTGTTTTTTAGACATTTTCATCACTCTCACTTTCCATTTTGCTTTTAAGTTCTCCGAATTGTTCTATACAAATAATGTTTAACATTTGATTCGGTTAAATTCAAACACTTTGATATTTCCTTGATACTCATTTCTAAATTAAAGTACAGATAAAATACTTTAAAAATAATCACTTTTTTACTTTTTAAATATTCCCAAACAAAATCTGTGTCATATTTATCTAACAAACTTGTTTCTATATCTATATCTGATTGTATTTCATTTATTGCTTCAAAATCATCCTTACTTGAAAATAAAGAAATTATTTTTTCTTTGTATTTAAACCTGTAATAGTCATTAATCTTATGTTTAGCAATTCCCATAATATAAGTTTTTGTAATATCACTTTTACTTATAATTGCTTTAAATACTGATAAATAAATATTTTGCAATATATCCTCTACATCATCAGGTTTCGAACACTTACAGACAACATATTTGGAAACATCGAAATATGTATTTTCATATAACAAATCAAATTGTTTTAAGGTTTCTTGATCGATCATTTTTTCTCTCCTCTATATATAAAGTCGTAAATAATGATAATAAAGTTCCAAATTTCATATTTTTTTATAAAAAAACAAGTAATTACATTTTATAATTACCTGCCCTATTTATTGTAATTTGTTTAATAGATATTATTCTGTATATTCAGGATAATTTTTAATAAATTGTTCATTTGCTTTTAACATTTCCTCATAATATTCATTATATAATGGACTTAACTTTCTCATTGCAGGTATAAACTTTTCATAATATCCATTTGTAGCACAAACTTGTTTCATTAGTTCCATTAATCTATTAGCAGGTGAATTTTTAAATTCTTCTGTTTTCTTATATTCATTATATTTGTCTAGTGATTCCTTATTTTTTCTTACAAACTCATCTATATTTCTTATATTTTTATCCTTTGATTGAATAATACTATTTATTATTTTTTGACCTTTTTCACTTGAATATTCTTCTAAATACTCATCTAAATATTCTTGTAAGTCTTTTGGTATTTTAATATTAGGTACATTATCAAAAAAAACAATAATTTCTTTAAATGCTTCCAATTGTTCCTTTGTTTCAATTCTTCCTGTAAGATACCTAGAAAAATTCAAACTTATAAATTTTCCATAATAACTAGGAAATAAATCCATCAACTTTTTAATGATAATTGTTTTAGAATTTATATTATTTATTTCTTGTTCTAATTTTTCTAAACTTTCTCCATTGCATAACTTTTGTAAAATATCCTGTTTTGCTTTTTCTTGCTCTAATTCAAGAGTTTTCTTATATAAAATACTTTTTAATTCATCTGGATTAGCAAGAATACTTTTAATTTCAGATATACTTAATCCTAATCTTCTATATAAAGCAATTTGCTTTAAAATTTCTACATCTTTCTTTGAAAAATCTCTATATCCATTTTCTAGGATACTAGGACATATTAGTTTTTGTTCTGTATAATATTCAACTGCTTTTTTAGTTAAATTACACAATTTTGCAACTTCATTTATTAACATTATAACCACCTCTGTTATAATTGTAAGCTAACCTGTAATGGCATAGTCAAGTAATTATTTTAAAAAATTGTAATTTTATTTTACATTATTAAAAATTTCCATACCTAATATTTCAATAATAGTTCCATCTTCGTACATTTTTTCTAAATCTCCAGTTAATTTATGAACTTTGGAAACTTTATATAATAATGCTTTATATTCAACTGTTCCTCCATCGTTTAAGTGCATTGGTATTGGTACTAATAAAATCAATAAAACTACAATTACCATTACTATTATTACTTTTTTCTTCATAAAACACATCTCCTATTACAAATTTTAGTCCTAGCGATAACTTACTATTTGTCTAACACAGATTATATCAAAAAGTTATATAAAAGTATAGAAATTTAATACAATTCTATTTAAAAATAAAAAATGAAAAAACTTTTCAAAAATTTTCCGACTTTTGGGTATTGAATGACATATACCTAGTGGAGAGTGAAATTTAAAATAAAAAAATTTAAAGAAATTTTTAGAAAATTACCCCTTTTTTGAAAAACGATGACATATATCTAGTGAAGAGTAAATATCAAAAAAATTTAAGAAATTTTCAAAAAATTACTCATTTTTCGAAAAATGGTGGCATTTACCTAGTGAGGAGTAAAAAAGTTTAACAAATTTTTTATAAATTATACCTTTTGCAAATATAGGTGGCATTTACTTATTAGAAGAATAAAATTTTACTCTTACTAATTTAAGAAGGGAGGAAGTCTACATTGACAACAAATGAAGAAAATACAAAGTTAGGATTAACTGTAGATGAAGCAAGAGAAATGTTAGGTATAGGTAGAAATTTAATGTTGAAATTAGTTAAAGTAAAAGGTTTTCCAGCAGTTAGATTTAAAAGAAAAATCATTATTAACAGAGAATTGTTACCAAAATGGTTTGAAGAGAACTGTGGTGAGTATGGCGACTATGATTATTAATAATTAGTAAAAAGGGCTGATTTCTTTTTTTAAACGTGATAAGATATGTTTAGATATTAAGTTTTGTGCCCTTAAACTATTTAGTTTTTTAAACTTATTTGGAAGGAGTTATTTAATGGAAAAAATAAATAGACAAAGAGCACCAAAAGGAACAGTTACAATAAGAAAAAAAGGAAATAGTTATGAGGCAAGAGTAACATTAGCCCTAAATTCAATTATGGAAGGAGTTGATAGGAATCCAAGATTATCAAGAACAGCAAGAAGTGAACAAGAGGCAAGAAAAAGATTAGGCGAATTAATTACTGATGTGTATTTTGAAATTAAAAGGAATAGTACAATTCCTAATGTTAAAGTATTTACAGAAGAATGTTCATCCGAATTAAATAAGTTTACTGAATTTAACGAAGAAAAGGCAAAAAGAAAAATAGAGTTACTAGCAAATGATTATACTTTATTTCCAAACATAGCAAAAGAATGGCTTAATTGGAAAAAGAATCAGGTTAATCCTACTACGAATAAAACAATTAGCTTAAAAACAGTAGAAACCTACATAAACACCATTAAAAATCATGTTATGGTAGATTTTGAAAAATATCATGTGAGTGAAATTAGTAAAGATTTAGTAGAAAACTATATCAATGAAAAAAGGCAGAAAACACCTAGACTTGCTAAAGATTTGTTCTTGCTTATTAGAGCAGTATTAACTTATGCAAAAGATAAAAAAGGCTTAATAAAGGAAGTTCCAAACTTTGATTTGAAATTTCAAAAGAAGAAAAGAGCAAAGGTAGCAAAAGTATGTTATTTACCAGAAGATAGACAAAAAGTATGGCTTGATGTATGCGAAGAAGATAAAAGACCATTTGCATTACTTTTTGCAACATTACTTCAAACAGGTATGCGACCAGAAGAAGGCTGTGGATTAAAATGGAAATCTGTTCACTTTAATCAAAATAAAATTAGAGTAGAAAATGCTTACAAAGATATTACACTATATGATGATGAAATGAATATAACAGGACACATTATGACTGATGGAGATTTAAAAACTACAGAAAGTTATCGTAATATACCAATGACACCAAGATTAAAAGAAATGTTATTAAGCTTAAAAAGAGAAAAAATGAATAATCTACAATATGGACAAGAATGGGATAATAACGAATATGTATTTTTAAATACTATTGGAACACCTTATGTTCCAGAAAGATTAACAAAAAAGATTACAGAATTTATTAAAAAGCATAAGTTAGAACACATGACAATTTATGGATTTAGACATTCTTTTGCAACTTTAATGAGTGAAAAGGGTATGGATAAAGAAGTATTAAGAGAATTAATGGGACATGCTGAATTTGAAACTACAGATTTTTATTACATTCATGTATCAGAAGAACGAAAGAAAAAAGAATTTGAAAGAGTAAATTTTGAACAATTTCAGGGGAAAAGTAGTCAAAATAAGGGGAAAATCTTTACGGCAAAGAGAAAAATAAAAACTCTCAAACTTGCTTGAGAGTATGGTGCAGCAGGAGGAATTCGAATCCCCGACCTCTCGGTTCGTAGCCGAGTGCTCTATCCAGCTAAGCTACTGCTGCGTGTATAGAAAATATTATAAATGAAATTATAATATTTTCAGTATGAAATTTATATTAAGGGGAATTTCAGGGGAAAACTTTTAATACTATCTCTTGAAATCCCTAAATATCAATATTTATAAAACTAAGGGTGTGCGTTTCGTAGCCTTACATTCTATCCAGCTAAAGCATGAGTACATTTTTTTATCGCCATCATTTGTTATTTGTTCAAATTGGATAACTATTATTTATTTCTTATATATTATACTTATTTATATTGTATTTTTCAAGTATATTTAAAATTTTTTTGAAATTACTGATACAAGTCAATATTTCTCACATTATTTCGTGTTATTTCCCTATTGCATATAGAGTCATACCTTGTAAAGTAAAAAAAGACTTACAGGAGTTTATGTATCTCCCGTAAGAAAATATTATAATGGGGGCTATGTAGAGGAAAGTTTTTCTGAAAATTTGGGAGCCAGAAAAAAGAATAAAATTTTCTTTCCCCTACAAGCTTAAAAACATAATAATTAATATACGATAAATAAAATTTCAATTTTCAAATAATTAAAATTTCTAATATCGTTTTTATACTTTTATCTTACAGGATTTTTTGGTAGATTTAAAAAAATTTGATACAAAAAATATTGATTTATTTGATAAAAATATATAAAGAATAAAAATTTTCTTTCTATATATATAATAACATTTTTTTACATAATTTGTCAACAACTTTCCATCGACATTATTCGACAAACCGTTATCGCAGTAGCAATTCCGATAACATCAGCTATTAGGGCTGCATATAATACAAATCTTATTTTTTTGATTTTTACTATCCCTGTGTACACTGCTATTGTATATAATGTTGTTTCTGTTGCTCCCATTATTACAGAAGCCATTATTCCTATTTGGCTATCTACTCCATATATTTTCATTATGTCCGTTGCTGTTGCTATTGAGGCACTTCCGAGATATTGGTCTTAATAGTGCAAGTGGCAATATTTCTATCGGAAATTTTATTATTGTTAATATTGGAGATAATATTTTCCCTATACCTTCAATTATCCCAGAACTCCTTAATGCTCCTATTGCTAGAAATAACCCTATTAATGTTGGTAAGATTTTTATTGTAGTTTTTAGTCCTTCTTTTGTTCCTTCTATAAATATATCAAATACTTTTCTCCTTTCTATTACACTATACAATATAATTAAAAGTATTACTAATGGTACTGCTATTATTGATATGTAATTTATTACTTTCATTTCATATTACCTCCTTCTTTTTATATGTGTATACTTGTTCTTTTCTTTTGCTATGAATAGTTTTACAGATATTATTCCTGCAACTGCTGCACATATTGTTGCTATCCATACAGGTACAATTATTGATGTTGGATTTTTTGATTCTAGGGATACTCTTATTGCAATTATTGTTGTCGGTATTATTTGTAATGATGCTGTGTTTAGTAAAATTAGCATAGCCATTGAGTCTGATAATCTTTCTTTGTCTATATTATCCTTTTGTAATGTTTCCATTGCTTTTAATCCTAATGGTGTTGATGCATTACCTATTCCTAAAATGTTTGCTGTCATGTTCATTGATATTTGCTCTTTTGCTTCTTTATTTTCCTTTAGTTCTGGAAATAGCCAATTCAGTATTGGATTTAAAATTTTTGTGAATTTTGTAATTAAACTTGTATTCTGGGCTATTTTCATAATTCCACACCACAAGCACATTGTTCCTAATAAACTTATACTTAATGAAACTGCTTCATTTACAGAATTGAAAATTTCCACATTTACCTTATCTATATTTCCTGTAATAATTGCATATATGTATGAAATTATTATAAATATTGGCCAAATAATATTTAACATTTTTTCTCCTTTACTCTTGTTAAACTTTATTCTGAAAAATAAAAAAAATACATTATTTTTCATGAAATTTTCATTGACCTTATTATACAAATTATGCTATTATTATATTGTAGTTTTACTTTTTTACATTTAATGAAAATTTGGCTTTTAAGGAGGAATTTCTATGATAAAATCTACAGGAATTGTTCGAAAAATGGATGAGCTAGGTCGAGTAGTTATACCCATGGAGCTTCGTAATCAATTCAAAATAGTTGAGAAAGACCCTATTGAGATTTTTGTTGATGGTTCTTCAATAATTTTAAGGAAATATGAACCTAATTGTATTTTTTGTGGAAATACAAAGAATTTATATGAATTTAAAGATAAACTTATTTGTAATAAATGCACTGAAAAAATTATTGATTTACAAAATAAGGAAGAATCAGAAAAATGATGGAATAATTCCATCATTTTTTATATTTAGAAAAGTTATCATACTCTGATACTTTCTGTATAAGATAATTATTGCGAGCCTAAAATTTCTCTTAATCTTTTCATTTGTTAGAAAACCTTAGGATTGTTTTTTTATAAATTGTTTATATATTTCATTTTTTGCTACATTTCTATCTTTTGCTATTTGTTTTATTATATCTTTATTTTCATATCCTAATTTTTCATAATATTTATAATGTTCCTCTATGCTAAGTTCATTTAATGCATCTTCATTTATGGTCTGCTCATTTTTTTCTATTATAATAACATATTCACCTTTTGGCTCTACTACCTTTTCAATTATTTCGTCTATAGTTCCACTTTCAAAGCTTTCATGGATTTTAGTAATTTCATGTGCTAGTACAATTCTTCTGTTTAGTGTTATTTCTTTTAAATCTTTTAACGTATCTTTTAATTTATGCGGTGCTTCATATAGAACTACGGTGTTTTTTGAAAATTTAATTTCTTTTAATTTTTCTTTTCTATTTTTATTGTTCATTGGTAAAAATCCTATAAATGTAAACTCTTTTGTTTCTAGACCTGATGCGATTAATGCACAAATCAAAGCACAAGCACCAGGTATTGGTACTACTTTTATGTTATGTTTTATTGCTTCTTTTACCACTTCTTCTCCTGGATCTGATATTCCTGGAGTTCCTGCATCTGTTACAAGGGCTATATTATTACCATCTAATATTTTTTCAATTATTTCATTTATTCTTTTTTCATTACTATGTCTTTGGTAACTTATTAAAGGTTTTGATATTTCTAAATGATTTAATAGTTGTAATGTGTGTCTTGTGTCTTCTGCTACTATTATATCCGCTTCTTTTAATGTTTTAATTGCTCTTAATGTAATGTCTTCTAAATTTCCTATTGGTGTTGCTACTAAATATAATTTTCCTATCATTATTTCTCCTTTTTGAAAATCTCTTGTTATATTAATTTTTCTATTCATTAATATCGTTATTCATATTTTCCCCTATTTATTTCATTGTAATTACATTCTTTATATTATTTACTCAAAAATATTTTAACCTAATAACCACCATAAATCAATAGTTTTGGTAGTAATTAGGTTAATTCTTAAGAATGTTTTTTTATATATTAATAATTTTCTTATAAAATCTTTTTTATCATACATTTTGTAATGCTTTTGCTTATATTATTTTGTCCACTTCTTTTTGATTATATATTTTATAGGTTCTTTTTACTATATAAAGTAACTATTTTATTATATCACATAAATTACATTAATTTAATATCTACAATTCACAAACTAACTCCTGTATTAAGTCATGCACTGGAACAATTTTATCAATTTTACTGACATTGCTACCACAAAATATTAGTCCTTCATTTACTTTTCCTTTGACAGAATTTATTAATGCTTTTGTAATGCAGTATGGGCTATTAACTATATCACAGGTTTTTATACATTTATAACATTTATCTATTTTACATTTTTCCGTTTCTACTCTTTTTATAAAAGTGTTATTAATTGCTCTTCCTGGCATTCCTACAGGACTTTTTATTATTTTTATATCCTCACTTTTAGCTTTAACATATGATTGTTTAAATTCTATTGATGCATCACATTCATTTGTAGCTACAAACCTAGTTGCCATTTGTACTCCACTTGCACCTAAATCTAAAAATTTCTTTATATCTTTTGAATCCCATATTCCTCCTGCTGATATAACTGGAATGTCTTTGCCTGTCTCCTTTTCTATTTCTCTAATATAATTTACTATTTCTGTTGTTATATCTTCTAGTTTTGGCTTTGTATCTTCATCTAACTCTTCTCTTTTAAACCCTAAATGTCCACCTGCTTCTGGTCCTTCTATTACAATCATATCTGGTACATAGTCATATTTCTTCATCCAATGCCCTACTATTAGTTTACAGCATCTAAATGAAGATACAATTGGAGCAATTTTTGTATTGCTTTCTTTTACATATTCTGGAAGTTCCTTTGGTATTCCTGCACCCGATATAATTAAATCTATTTTTTGCTTTACACATTCTTTTACAATTTCTACATAATTTTTTAAAGCCACCATTACATTTACACCAATTATTTTGTCTTCTCCAGCAATTTCTCTTGCTTTTTTTATCTCTTTTCCAATTGCTCTTAAATTAGCAGACATTGGATTTTTTATAAAATCTTCTTCTAAGTAGCCAATATCAGCAGTTGATATAATTCCAATCCCTCCTTCTTTGCTAACATTCCCGGCTAAATTATGCATAGAAACTCCAACTCCCATTCCACCTTGAATAATTGGATATTTTGACTCCTTATTTCCAATTTTAATACCTCTCATGTTTACACACCATTCCTCCTTAAAGCTTAGCATAGTTCTAATTAATTCCTATATCTAGTTTGCTATACTAGATTATCATTTATAATATACAATGTCAAACTATCGACTATATGGTCAATAATGATGTAAACTACCTAGTATTATTTTTTCTTAAAGAAAAAGTAATTTAAATTTTATGTTTGCCTATTTTATACCATTTATTGCATCTCGTGTAAGTTTATCTTTATCAAATTTACTAATTATAAAAATTATTATGGCTACTATTGCTACTATTGCCACATATAATATAATGCTCATTTTCCAATCTCCAATTGCAAGGTTTTCTCCTGCAAGAGTAGAGGTAATTACTGATGGAAATCTTGCAAATGTCGAAATTAAAATAAATTTACTTGGTTTTATTGGTAATAGTCCTGATATATATACTAATAAATCTTTGGGAGTTCCTGGTACTAAAAATAATATAAACATAATCATTTCAATCTTTTTTGGGTTTTGAAATAATTTGTTCTTTTCTATTTTCTCTATTTTTTCTTCATTGCAAAAATCGCATACAAACTTTTTTCCATATCTTCTGACTAAGAAAAATATTGTAGTAGATATAATACCTGCTGATACCATAATAAATACTGTTCCCCAAATGCTTCCATAACACATGCCCGCTAATATCTCTATAGGTTCTCCTGGTACTATTATTAAAAATATTTGAGCCACTTGTAGCCCAAATAACGACATTAATCCCAATATACCAGAGCTATCTACTTTTTCTTTAAATGCTACTTGTCCTTCTTTTGTAGATAAATTCTTCATTACTGGAAATAGATATATTATAATTCCTATAAATATTGTTATAACTATTATAGTTAATATTATTTTAAATACTTTTACTTTATTCTTTCTACTCATACTATTCCTTCTTTTTTTGTTATACATATATCTCTTAATAATTTTTTTACGTTAATTTTTGGAGATTGATACTTTCTTAATAGCCCACTATAAATTTCTTGTAATCCCTCTATATTTTTAAAGTCCTCTGGCTTTACTGTTTCTGGTAGGTGTGTATCTATTTCCGATTTTTCTAGTATATATTTGACAAATTCTGCACAATAAAAAGAGTGTTCTTTTTTTATTGTCTTATGAAATCCTACTGCAAATAACCCTAATGTATTAAATGTATATTTTTCTTTATTTAACTGAATTTTACTTATATTATTTCTTAGATTCTCATATTGTTTTTCTGTAATCTTTAGAGAATATATTTTTGTCTTTGTTTTATAAAATCTTTTAAATGTTCCTCTATCTATATATTCATGTATAAATCCTCCCCAAAAAGCATTGTATGGATTTAATCTTCCAAAGCTATACATCTCCTTTAAATCTACATCTAAAGATATTGATACATGTGAGAATTCATCTTTTGTATATCTTCTTATAATTTGTGATAATATTGTTCCTGTATGTGTAAGCACAATATATATTTTTTTCATATTTTAATCATCCATTCCCATTTATATTTCAATATTGCCATTAACTATAAATTCTATGATATCATTATAAATTTCCTGCTTATTCTTTTCATTTAAAATTTCATGCCTTAAATCTTTGTACAATTTTCCATTTACATTTACATATCCTATTTTTCTTAAAAATTCTTGGCTAGTCATCCACTTCTGTTCATTAATAATTACAGGATCGTCACTTCCAGCGATAAATAATATTGGCATTTCATTATTTTTTACTGCCCACCCTTTTTCTATATATATTTCTTTCATTAATTTAAACAAGTTTTCAAATCCATTTAATGTAAATGTAAATCCGCATAATTCGTCATTATCATATTTCTCTACTGTTTCACCATTAGAACAAATCCACGAATTTTCTGATTTAGCATTTTTAACTGTTTTATTATAATTTCCTATAGCTAATTTCTGAATAAAATTACTTTTATATTTTTCTTTTTTAAATACCTTTATCGTTTTTATTGTGAATATTGCTAAATCCACAAATGGACTTTTACTTGGTGAACCACAAACAATTAGTTTATTAATATCCTTATCGTATTTTTTTATATATTTTCTTACAACCATTGACCCCATACTATGCCCAAATAAAATCATTTCTTTATTTGGATATAATTCTTTTGCATATAAGGTTATTTGATGTAAATCTTCAACTATGTAATCAGAGCTATTGTCATAAAAAAATCCTAAGTCTTCTTTTCCCTTTACACTTTTTCCATGTCCCCTATGGTCATTTATTATAGTAACATATCCTTGATTTGCTAAATATTCTAAAAAATTATAATACCTTTCTTTATGTTCAGCCATACCATGTGATACTTGAAATATCCCTTTTATTTCTCCATCTGGTATAAACATTGCAACACTAATTTCTAGATTATCACTATCAGATTTTATAATTATATCTTTTCTATCTATATTTCTCAATTTTTCCTCCTTTCTTTCTCAATCGCTAACATTAGTTCATAGTTTTTACCATTTCTATTTTAAATATTTCTTATATTATATAGCATTTAATAAAGTTTATCAATAATGATTGTAATCTTTTTCTATGAGACTGTAAAAATTTTCAAATGTATAACCTTCTGATTTTAGATAGTCTATAGAATCTTTTAATGCTTCTGAACTATTACTAACATCTTTTGTATCATGCATTAAAACAACTAGCGTATTTTTGTCTTTTGAAGATTTCTTTAAATTTTCTACAAGCTGTTCTTTCGTATATTTTTTCATAGAATCATTGTTTAAACAATTCCAATCAATATATGTATATTCCATTTCTGAAAGAACACAAAGCATGCCTTTTTTCTTAGATTTATATGATAAAGACATAAATCCATGCGGAAATCTAAAGATATGTGAGCAATAGTCTTCAACATTAATTGCTTTTCCTATTACATCATCAGTCTTTTTTATTTCACTTTTAAAACTTTCTTTATTTTTATACAGAACATTATTATTGTGACTATATCCATGGTTAGCTATATAATGGCCCTCTTCATATGCCCTTTTTACAATTTCTGGATTATTTTCAACAGATTTACCAATTACAAAAAAGGTAGCTTTTACATCTTCTGATTTCAAAATGTCTAAAACTTTTGGTGTAATTGTACTTGTTGGTCCATCATCAAAAGTTAAATATGCTACCTTTTCTTCTCTATTATAAATTTCTCTTATCTTACTATCAAATTCGTTATATGCCATGTTATTGTTTGATTTTACTACAGAATAACCTTCTACATATATTGAACTTACTATTAGTGCTATAAATAAAATTATAGAACAAACATATATCTTCTTTTTTGAAAAAACAAATATTTTCATCCTCATTCCCCCTTGCAATATAATATTATGTAGTTATGAGGTTTTTTGATTATTTAGACATATAAATTATTGTAATTCTTCTATGTAGTGTTACAATTGATGTGAAACAAAAAATATAGAAAAAAAGTGATTCAAG